>DATMLZ010000133.1:0-22906 GCA_035569955.1 Candidatus Acidiferrum sp. | reverse complement strand
TGATCGCCACTTCCGGCCGACACCTGAACCGGATCGGCAGCACCGACATTCCGATTCCGCGGTTGACGTACATTTTGGTGCCTCGCTCTTCGTACCAGCCTTCCAGATACCGCCCCGACCCGTTGGGCAGCCAAAAGGGATGCACGAAGGGAATCCGCACCTGTCCGCCATGCGTGTGCCCGGCCAGCACAAGATTTACGCGCGAAGCGATGTGACCGAAAAACGCCGGCGAATGGAACAACGCGATTTTGTAGGCGTCGGGCGGCACCCCGGCAAACGCAGTTTCCAGCCGTACCGTGCCGGTCGTCGGATCGTCCAACCCGATCATCCACAGGCCGGGGCGCAATTGCACATTCGAGTTGAGCAGCAGATGCACGCCCGCGCTCTCATAAAACTCCCGTTCGCGCCTGGCGGGACGAATCGGCTGATCGGTCTCCCAGTTGCCGCGCACAAACCACACGCCGTACGGCGCATGGAGCTTCTGGTAGAACTCCTTGCACTCCTGATACGTCCCGCCATATCCCGCGAGACTATCCCCGGTGACCACGATCAAGTCGGGCTGCTCGGCATCCAAGATCTCCAGTACGCGACGCTCCCTCGGACCGACGCCCCTGGTGTGCAGGTCGCTCAGCTGCGCGATTTTGAGCGGCGTACCAATCGCGCCCTGTACGTCCCAGTAGGTCGCCTGGACGCGGTACGGCTCGATAAAAAGCGCATCGATCGCCAAGCCAAGCAGCACGAGTCCGGCGACCCACACCAAAGCCCGCTGCCACAGCGGCCTCACCAAGTCGCGGCGCACCGGTGCCTCTTTCTCGGAAGTCTCTTGCGCAATTGTCATTCGAAACGCCTCGATGGAGGCAAAGATTCACTATACCGGGCCGTGCGCAGCGGCAAAAACAGAAACTTCCCGGGGCGATCTCGGGTCAAGTGACAAATCGTCGTTCCGATGCCTGAGCGTATAATCGGCACTCATGTCGAGGCACCCCAACCCGGGCCACGAAAAGCGCATGGCTGCGTTTGGATCGGTTACCTCGGCCGTCGTTCTGGTCACGCTAAAAGTCCTCGCCTCGGTCGCAACCGGCAGCCTGGGCATTCTTTCCGAAGCGCTCCACTCGATTCTCGACCTGGTCGCCGCGGTGATCACGTATCTTTCGGTTCGCGTCGCTGATAAGCCGGCCGATGAAGCCCACCTCTACGGACACGGCAAAGTTGAAAGCTTCTCCGCGTTCGTCGAAACAGCGCTTCTTTTCCTTACCGCGCTTTACATTATCTGGGAAGCCTTCCACCGTCTGCTTTTCAACGCGCCGCCGCTCAAACCGAGCCTCACCGCAATTCTCTTGCTCGTCGCTTGTCTCATCATCGACTTCGTTCGCGCTCGCGCCCTCAAAAGAGTCTCCTCGAAATATCCGAGCGAGGCGCTCGAAGCCGACGCGCTCCATTTCTCGACCGACGTCTGGAGCACGCTTGTGGTCATCCTGGGGATCACCGGCGCGTGGCTCGGCCTGCGATTCAACATGCCCTGGCTCACGATGCTGGACGCTTTCGCCGCCCTCGGAGTGTCGGGCGTGATTCTGTGGGTTGGTTCGCGCCTCGGTAAGAGCACCATCGAGGCTCTGCTGGACGTCGCCCCGCGTGGCCTGCGGGAACAGATCACCGCCGCCGTCGACGAGGTCCAAGGCGTGCTGCAGACCGAACGCGTCCGTGTCCGCCGCTCCGGCCAGCGCTACTTCGTCGACGTAACCATCAGCGTGCCCCGCACAGCGAGCCTCGAGCAGGCGCATGAGGCCAGTGAGCTTGTCGAGCGTCGCGTCGCCGAAATCGTTCCAGCAGACGTCGTGGTTCACGTGGAGCCGCGGGCGCGCAGCGGAGAACACCTGCTCGAAACGATTCGGGCCATCGCGCAGCGCCGCGGCTTCCCGATCCACGAAGTTTCGGCGCACAACTACGACGGCCGCCTGTTCATCGAACTGCACCTCGAGGTCGATGAGCGCTCGAGTCTGCAGGAAGCCCACCGGCTTGCAACCGAATTGGAAGAGGATATTCGACGCGAGACCGATCCCGAAGCGGAAGTGAACATTCACATCGAACCGCTCGGTTCGAATATTGCCGGCGCGGAAAACATGAAAGAGCTCGAAAGCGAGGTTCAGACGTTTCTGAATTCACACCAGCCCGAGTACAAGAATCTGTTCGATTGCCACGAAGTCCGCGCGCGCAGCGTGGAGCACAAAATTCTGGTTTCCTGCCACTGTTCCATGAATGGCGAGCTGCCGATCACCGAAGTTCATGATCTGACGGCCATACTCGAAGACCGGGTCAAAAAGAATTTTCCAGAAATTTCACGGCTTACGATTCACCCCGAGCCGGTCGAATAGCGCCGACCTGGCCGCTCAAACGCGAGCGCGCCGAGCGCAATGACCGCCGGGAAGCACTCGAGCACGTACCGCGGCTCGGGCGTATCGACAAGGTAGGCAAAGAAGACCGTCCTTAAAATCACGAACCAGACCAGCAGCGCCACACCGGGCCTCGCCCAGGCTCTCCATAGCCCGACCAGAGCCAGGAGCACAATAATCCCGTTCGCGACGACCAGCGCAAGGGTCGAAACAAAATCCGGCCGATCCTCCTCCCATTCCAGTTTCAGAGGCGTTAAATGGCCGGCCAGTGGCAGCAATTCAACGCGCGGCGTAAACCACAGCGCCAGACATCGCAAGAACGGAATCTTTGCGTAGGTTCGCAGTGGATGGCGCGCCGTCCGTTCGCGTGCGATCTGGCCGAACTTGGCGTCCATCTGGTCGGTTTCGGTCAGCGTGTCGTTGTGTTCGTCGAGAAGCGCCTCAATTCGATCGCGTTCTTGGTCGGAATCAAAGGCGGTTGCCGGGATGTCGTCCATCGAAATCTCGACCGAGTTCAGATTCCAGGTGACCAGATAGACGTCCCGCATCCTCCACAGCCACGTGTCGGTCCAGGCCGTAAATCCGCGTGGAACGACCTCGCCGGGAAGCTGGCTGTAGCGTGGGGCAAGAAACTGCACTTCGTGCAGGGTGTACCAGTTTCGCGCGGCCCACGGAATCAGCGGCAACAAGAGCCCTACCGCCATCAACAGACCCGCACGTACGAGCTTGGTCCAGTCCGCCGGACGCCACCATTTCGCCACCAGCACAATCCCGGCCGCGCCCAGGACCAAAGGCGTCTCGGGCCGCACCAGCGCGCCAAATCCGGCCATAACGCCGGCAAAAAACCATGGCTTGTTCGCGGTCTCAGGCGGCTGGCCCTCCAGATTCGCGGCGCCGGCATCGGTCTCAAGCAAGACAATAAGCGTCAGCGCTGTAAGAAGCGTGACCAGGGTCTCGGTGAGCACCACGGCCGTGTAGTTGGCCGTAAAAGGGCACAGCGCGGCCATCACGAACGCCGCCAGCCCCACGCGCCGCCTCGAATCCCTGCCCGCCAAGCGCACGGCGATGAGCGTTGCGACAAAGCAGGTCGCCATGTCGACCACAATGTGCGCCAGCATCGCTGCCCGTTCCGAATTTCCGGCCAGTCCGAAGACGGCGGCAAGAAAAGCGGGATATCCGGGTACCCGCATGTCTACGGGAGTCAGATGACCGTCAATCGTCATCCCATAGACGCCGTTTTTCAGCCAGTTCCACGCCAACTCGATGTAAAATGGGGCATCGCCCGAATTCGTCACCGGAAATTTCAAAACGAAGAGTAGGCGGAGCCCCAGCCCCGCAAATGCGGCCAGCGCTACACTTAGGCGCATCCGATGTCTCAGGATCATTGACAGAGGTCCGGTGGACCGCTAGCTTGGATTTTCCGAATGTCTGATAGCAAGCCCATTTTTTACGATGAGGAAAAGCGGCGGTGGCGCCGGACTCGCCTCGCTCTGGAAATCGCTGGCGGCATTTTCACGCTGATTCTTATCGTCTTCCTACTCAACGTTTCCCGCAAGCCGGATTTGCCTTCCATCTTGCGTCCGGACGTGACCGAAGGTCTTCGTGCGATCCGCACCGCCGTGCGCACCAGACCGCCTCGTCCTCGCCGCCCGCGTATCGCTGCGCTCGGCAAATTCGCGCAGGATTACACGCCGCTGCGCGCGGCCTTCTACGTTGGCGACGATCCGACCAGCATGGCTTCTCTCCAGCTGCACTATCGCGACATCGATCTGCTCATGCCTGATCAGCTTCATGCGGTCGCCAAAGACGGCACTCTCCAAGCCGACCATGATTCGAAGCTCATCGCCTTCCTGCAAAACCTGCAAACGACCAGAAACGTCGATTTGCCCGTGATGTCGCTTGTCAACAACTACGATGGTGAACTCGGCTGGTGCCCGCCTTCGTTCATTCAAATGCTTGCCGATCCGGCTGCACGCGGCAAGCTTGCCGCCGAATTGCAACAGTACGCTCTCAGTGCGCGCGATCCCGGAATTGTCGTCGACTTCGAGTCGCTCCCGCAAACCAGCCAAAAGGATTTCCAGGCGTTTATCCATGACTTGAGCCAGGATCTGCATTCGCAGAACCTGAAACTGATGGTCGGACTGCCCGCTGCGGATTGGGACTACGACTACAAATATTTTGCTTCCCAAACCGACGCGATCATCCTGATGAACTACGACGATCACTGGCAAACTTCCGGACCCGGTCCAATCGCTCCTCAGGACTGGTTCGAGCTGAACATCGCCAACATTCTAAAGATCGTTCCGGCCGACAAGATTGTCATGGGCATCGCCAATTACGGCTACGACTGGCCTGCCAAAACGAAAAAAGACCGCCATCCGGTCGCGCAATCTTTCAGTTTCCAACAGGGCGTCGTCAAAGCTGTCGAAGCCGGCTCGGACGTCACCTACGACCCGGACACGTTCAACCTCCACTATTCCTACGAAGATGCAGACGATCGCGTTCACACCGTCTGGATGCTTGACGGCGTCACCGCTTACAACGAGATCCGCGCCGCCGAACGCGCCGGTGTTCACGGTATCGCCATGTGGCGGCTCGGTTTGGAAGATCCGTCGATCTGGGACATTTGGGACGCTTCGCACGCCGACCAGGCCTCGCGCGCCAAACTCGCCGAGGTTCCTGCCGGTTACGACCTGATCCTGGAAGGCGTGGGTGACATTTGGAAAATCACTGCCACGCCTGAAAGCGGCAAGCGCACGTTCGATTACGATTCAGGCAGCGACGTGATCGATGACGAAAGCTTCGAGGAATACCCGTCGTCCTGGCGCATTCAGCAAATGGGTGCCGCGACACGTGAAATTGCGTTTTCCTTTGACGACGGCCCAGATCCCGAGTGGACTCCCAAAATTCTCGATATTCTCCACCAGAAGAAGGCCAGCGCCACGTTCTTCGTAATCGGTGAGTCCGCCGCAGCCGAAGCGGATCTGGTGAAACAGGAGTATGCACTCGGCAACGAAATCGGCAATCACACCTTCACGCATCCGGATTTCGAAACCACGGCGCGCGGCACGCTTCAACTCGAACTGAATCTCACCGAACTTTTTCTCGATAGCCGCCTGGGCGTAAAGACGACGCTTTTCCGTCCGCCTTACGGAATCGATCACCTGCCAGAGACAGTGGCCGAAGTCCAGAACCTGCCTGCGGCGCAGGACCTCGGGTACATCATCATCGGTGCGAAAATCGATCCTCACGATTGGGGCGAAATCAACGGCGGCGCGCCGCCATCTAGCGAGTTGATCGTCCAACGCGTGATGTCGGATGTGCTGGCCAACCGCGGCAACATCATACTCATGCACGATGGCGGCGGTGACCGCGCGAACACGGTCGCGGCTCTTCCCCAAATCATCGACCAGATACGCGCGCACGGCTACCAGATCGTTTCGGTCTCGGACTTGCTCGGTCAGACGCGCGCCCAGGTCATGCCGCCGCTCACGTCCCACGAATGGCTGCTCGCTCGTGCTGACGCTTTGATTTTTGACGTATTCCGCTACTTCCGCACCAGCATTGCTTTCATTTTTGTCGCCGGAATTTTGCTCGTCAGTGCTCGCGCTCTGATCGTCGGCTTGCTCGCGCTGGCTGAAAAGCTGCGTCCGTCACCGCCCGAGCATCCCGACTATCAGCCAGCGGTCACTGTCCTGATCCCTGCGTACAACGAAGAGTCGGTTATCGTCGGTACGGTAGGTTCTGCGCTCTCTTCGATGTATCCAAAACTGGAAGTTCTCGTCGTCGACGATGGCTCGACCGATCAAACCGCCGAGCTCGTGCGCAAAAATTTCGGTCGCGATCCACGCGTCCGCTTGCTCACACAAACCAATGGCGGCAAGCCTTCGGCTTTGAATCATGGATTGGCCGTCGCGACCGGTGAAATCATCGTCTGCATCGACGCCGATACGATCGTCGATCCGGAAGCGGTGCCCCGCCTTGTGCGCCATTTCGCCGAACCGAAGGTCGGCGCGGTCGCGGGCAACGTGAAAGTAATCAACCGTAATCGCTGGATCACGCGCTGGCAGGCTCTTGAATACATCACCAGCCAGAATCTTGAAAAGCGCGCCTTTGATCTGCTCAATTGCATCCCGGTCGTCCCGGGAGCTGCCGGCGCGTGGCGCGCGGATTTGCTGCGCGCAAGTGGCGGATTCTCGGGCGACACCGTCGCCGAAGACACCGACCTGACGCTTACCATCCGGCGCAACGGCTGGAAAATTCTTTACGACGAGGAAGCGATTGGCCGCACCGAAGTGCCCGATACGGTCGAAGCGCTCATCCGCCAGCGTTTCCGCTGGACCTTTGGCACTCTGCAAGCCGTCTGGAAACACCGGGACACGGCCGGCAAGCCCCGCTACGGCACGCTCGGTTGGGTCGCGATTCCAAACATCATTTTGTTCCAGATCGTGCTGCCGATGGTCTCGCCGCTGATCGACTTCCTGTTCCTGCTGTCGCTGGCTCTGTGGGGGCTTGCGCAACTGCGCATTGCCGCGCTGCCGCAACTCTGGACGCTGCAGGACGTGGAACGTTCGCTGATCTTCTTCGCGCTCTTCATGCTGATCGACCTTTTCACCTGCGTTGTCGCGTTCGCTCTCGAAAGAGGCGAAGACTGGACGCTCCTTGCGCCCCTTATCCTGCAGCGCTTCTACTATCGCCAAATGATGTACGTGGTCCTGTTCCGTTCGCTGAAGGAAGCGGTTCGTGGACGGCCCGTCGGGTGGCGCGGCGTAGTCGAACCCCAAGTCCCGGCGAACATGGCCCACGCCTAACGCACACCTCTGGAAAAACCTCGAATTTACAAGGCGCCGCCTGCCTTGGGTGGATCCCCTGAATCGGCGGCATCGGCCTCGATTCTCTCTTTTTCCTCTTGCACATATTCAACGTGATGATCCGGATCTACGATCTTTTGGACCGTCATCAGCGCAGGTCCCAGCTTGGAAGACCTTTTGACATCTTCCTCGAATTCCTCCGATGTCATCTCCGCATACGAATTCCCCGTGATCGCTTTCACGATCCCGTAAATTACAAGACCGACCAGCAAAAGCCCCACAACATAGTCCATTGCGTTCGACCTTTGCGTCTATCTTACTACTCGCAAGAGCCTTCTTTCGGTCCGGCGCGCTCGGACCTGCGCCTGCTTGACCCCGAGGCTGGCGCGCCCCGGGAGTGCTCCCGGTTCGGGGCTATATGTCACGATCCGCACAAGGTGCGAAGCGGCCGCCAATCTGTTAAAATGTGAGTTGTACGGGCTGCATCCTGCTTCTCGGGAGTGGCACCGGAGGCTACGATATGAGCGTCCTACCCCGCTCGAGCGACCAGAAAGTCACGGCGCCGGGAATTCTTGCAAGGAAGTCGCTTTCCCAGAACAATTCCGCTGTAACGCACCCGAGAATTACCTGTCTTACCGCTTACGACTACCCGTCCGCGCGCCTTCTCGATGAGGCCGGCGTCGACGTCATCCTGGTCGGCGACTCGGTCGGCATGGCCGTGCTCGGCTATGACAGCACCCTCCCGGTCACTCTCGACGATATCCTCCACCACATCCGCGCCGTCCGGCGTGGCACCCGCCGCGCGCTCCTGGTGGCAGACATGCCCTACGGCACCTATCACGTCTCGCTGGAGGAGTCGGTCCGCAACGCCGTGCGTCTTGTGAAAGAAGGTGGCGCCGAAGCCGTCAAAGTCGAGGGCGGCGAGCGCCGCATAGAGTTGATTGCCCGCCTCATCGAAGCCGAAATCCCAGTGATGGGCCACGTCGGCCTGACACCGCAATCGATCAACTCTCTTGGCGGCTTCCACGTCCAGGGCAAATCCGCCGAAGCCTCGCGCCAGATCGAGCGCGACGCTCGTGCCGCAGAGGCCGCAGGCGCTTTCGCGGTTGTCCTTGAGTCGATGCCGCGCGAGCTGGCCGCCCGCGTCACAGCGCAACTTCGCGTCCCCACGATCGGCATCGGCGCCGGCCCCGATTGCGACGGCCAGATTCTGGTCTTCCACGATCTGCTCGGACTCACCGCCGGTCATGTGCCGAAATTCGCGCGCCGCTACGCCGATCTCGGAGGCGAAATTTCCCGCGCCGTGACGGCATATTGCGAAGACGTTCGTGCCGGCTCATTCCCGTCAGACGCAGAGTCTTACCACGCTCCCGGCACACCCCAAGCACCCGAGGCCGTGCGAACCACGCGCTGATCGCGCCAGAAATCCAAGGAGCGCTTTTCATGGACACTGACGATTTTCGTGTGCTCTTCGAATACAACGCCTGGGCCAATCGCCGCACTCTCGAGTCCTGCGCAGCGCTCACGTCCGGGCAATTCCTTCAGGACATGAAATCGAGCTTTTCGTCCATCCGCGACACGCTCGCGCACATTTACGGCGCCCAGTTCATCTGGCTCGAGCGTTGGAATCGGCGCACACCCAGCACGCTGCCCACGCCCGCCGATTTCCCGGATCAGCAGGCCATTGGCGGGCGGCTCGCGGAGATGGACCGGTCGTTGATCGCCTTCGTATCAAATCTCGACGGCGATACTCTTTTAGAAACGATCGATTTCAGACTTCTCAACGGCACACCTATGTCCAGCGTCCTTGCGCCCATGCTCCAGCACGTCGCAAATCACAGCACCTACCATCGCGGCCAGATCGCAACCATGCTCCGCCAGCTCGGCACAAAGGCCATTTCCACGGACTTGATCGCCTATCATCGCGAGCTCGCAGCCAAAGCTTCCGCGTGACAGCACTCGACCTTCGATGGAAATCATTCGCACAGTCGATTGGATGAAGCAGGTATCGCGCGCCTCGCGCGCCAAAGAACAAGTCATCGGCCTGGTTCCCACAATGGGCGCGCTCCACCAAGGCCATTTCTCTCTGGTTGGCGAAGCGCGCAAACACTGCTCGCAGGTTGTCGCTTCGATTTTCGTGAACCCCACGCAGTTCGGCCCATCGGAGGATCTGGCGAAATATCCGCGACCCTTCGAAAAGGATGTCGCCGCGCTTGAAAGTCTCGGCGTCGATTTTCTCTTCGCCCCTTCGGTCCAGCAGATGTATCCCAAAGGCTTCTCGACGTACGTCTCGGTCGAGCAGCTCGGCGACCGCCTCGAAGGTCGCTCGCGCCCCGGCCACTTTCGCGGCGTGGCCACGGTTGTTCTGAAATTATTCGAAGCCGTCCAGCCACACCTGGCTTTCTTCGGCCGCAAGGACGCGCAACAACTTGCCGTCATCCGCCGGATGGTCCGCGATCTGGAGGTTGATGCGCAAATCGTCGCTTGCCCAATCATTCGCGAGCCCGACGGCCTCGCGCTTTCTTCGCGCAACGTCTATCTCAACGAGCAGGCACGGGCCGCCGCAACCACTCTTTCTGGTTCGCTCGCGCTGCTTCGCGCCGAGATCGACAACGGCGAGCGCGATATCGTTCGCCTTCTTGCCGACTGGCGTGCCTTCCTTGCTGCCAATCGCGAGGTCGTGCTTGACTATGCGGAAATTGTCGATGCGGAAACCTTCGAATCGGTGATGAACTTGCGAGGTACTTGCTACGCGGTTCTTGCGGCCAAGGTCGGCGGAACGCGGCTAATCGACAACGCGCTCATCGAACATTCTGCCGACCGCTTCATCGTCACGCTCTAGCGCGCGAGAGGCGCGGATGAAATCAGCCCTCTTCCACCGCGGCCAGCACTTCAGCCGCATGGCCCTTTGCCGTCACTTTCTCCCAGATGCGGCGGATCGTCCCATCGGTGCCGATCCAGTAAGTGATCCGCGCGATGCCCATAAAACTCTTCCCGAGGAAGCTCTTCATGCGCGCCGCGTCGTATGCCTGAATCACGTCGCGCTCGGTGTCGGCGAGCAACGGGAAGTTCAGGTTGTACTTTTTCTTGAATTTCGTCTGAGACTCGGTTGAATCCGCGCTACATCCGACGATCGCGGTGTTCAACGCTTCGAATTTCGGCAGACGGTCGCGAAACTCGGTCGCTTCGTTCGTACACCCCGGGGTATTCGCTTTCGGATAGAAATACAAAATCACGTTCTTGCCCGTGTAGTCGTCGAGCGACACCTTGCTTCCGTCATCCGCCATTGATTCGAAAACCGGAGCCTTTTCACCCTCTTTTGGCATGGTCCCTGCACCTCACACCTTATTACGCGAGAAGTCTCTTCAAAATTTCATTTACCACTTGCGGATTCGCCTGTCCGCGCGTCTCACGCATCACCTGACCCACGAAAAATTTGAAGACGCCTTCATTTCCCGCGCGATATTTCGCCACGTTGTCGGCATTTTTCGCAATGATTTCTCGCGCCGCTTTCTCGATTGCGCTGGTATCGTTGATCTGCGCAAGCCCCTCGGACGCGATGATTTCCTCCGCGCCCCTGCCCGTCTCAAACATCTGCGCGAACACTTTCTTTCCACTGGCCGCCGTAATCGCGCCTTTTTCCACTTGCGCGAGCAACCCAGCCAGCGCCGCTGGAGCCACCGGGCAGGCATCGATCTGTTTGCCTGCATCGTTCAACCGGCGCAGCAATTCCACCGAGATCCAGCTCGCGGCAGCTTTCGCCGGAGCGCCGGCCTTCACGCTCGCTTCAAAGTAATCCGCAAGGTCGCGCGTCGCCGTCAGCACGCCCGCATCGTAGGGGCTGATGCCATAGTCCTCGAGGAATCGCGCCACTTTCGATGCAGGCAGTTCCGGCATCGCTGCCCGGACACCGGCAATGACCGCTTCGGGTAGCGTCACCGGCAACAAATCCGGATCGGGGAAGTAACGGTAATCGTGCGCAAACTCCTTCGAACGCATCGGCTCGGTACGCCCTGCCGCTACGTTCCAGAGCCGCGTTTCCTGCGCCACCTTGCCGCCGGACTCGATCAAAGTGATCTGCCGCTCGATTTCGTATTCCAGCGCGTGCGCCAGGTAACGAAACGAGTTCAGGTTCTTGACCTCGGCCTTGGTGCCGAATTTTTCGGCGCCGCGCAACCGCACGCTCACGTTTGCGTCGCAACGAAGCGAGCCTTCCTCCATGTTGCAATCGCTCACTTCGGTATATTCCAGAATCTGTTTCAGCGTATTCAGGTAGGCGTACGCTTCGGCCGGTGTACGCAAATCCGGCTCGGATACAATTTCGATGAGCGGGACGCCGCAACGATTCAGGTCGATATAGCTTTTTGTGTCCGAATCCGGGAACCCCTCATGGAGGCTTTTTCCGGCGTCATCTTCCATATGCAGGCGAGTGATGCCGATCCGCTTGGTTTCGCCCTCGACCACGATCTCGAGCACCCCTGCCGTCGCCAGCGGCAATTCATACATCGAGATTTGGTAACCCTTCGGCAGGTCGGGGTAAAAGTAGTTCTTTCGTGCGAATATCGAACGCGCCTGCAGCGTGCATCCGATGGCGATGGACGCTCGGCTTGCCAGCTCGAGCGCCCGCTTGTTCAAAACCGGCAGCGCCCCGGGCAGCCCCAGGCACACGGGACAGGTATTCGAGTTCGGTGGCGCTCCGAATTTCGTCGAGCACGAACAAAACGCCTTGGTCTCGGTCAGCAGCTGCGCGTGCACTTCCAGGCCAATCACGGCCTCATAACGAGCCATCACGTCCGGCGCCATTCGCGGACTTTCCTCAGCGGTTCGGGTCATGGGAGCCCAAATTATAGCATCGGGTGGCGAATCGTGTTGACCCGCCCGCCGCGCTTGGCTTAGAGTCTGCGCCGCGAACTTTGCGACGGGTTCATGCGCGAATATCGCGCGGAAAAGAGGGCCTTTTTGACGACACGGGCGTCCTCGTCATCGAGCAGATATGAAAAGACGCTCGTCGCCATCCTGTTTTTCACATGGGGCACCGTCTTTCTTGACCGCATGTCCCAGCTCTATCTGGCGCCCTATTTCGCGCCGGCCTTTCATCTGTCCGAAGCGCAAGTCGGCTTTCTCGCTTCGGTTGTCGCGGCTTCCTGGGCCATTTCCTCCCTGGTCTTCGGTGCCGTTTCCGACCGGGTCGGCCGCCGCGCCGTTTTGATCCCTGGCGTCATCACCTTCTCGCTCCTGTCCTGGCTTTCCGGCGTCGCGCACTCGTTCGAGCAGCTTCTGGTAGTCCGCGCGCTGATGGGCATTGCCGAAGGGCCCTGCTGGACGGTCATCAACGCGATCACAGAAGAATCCTCCACACCCGAACGCCGCGGACGCAACGTCGGAATCGTGGTCAGCGCCGCAGCACTGATCGGTCTGTTCGTCGCGCCGATTCTCACCACGCAGGTCGCCGCGCATCTTGGCTGGCGCTGGAGCTTCTTTGTTGCCGGAGCGCCCGGCCTGCTGATGGCTTTCCTGATTTGGAAATTTGTGCGCGAGCCCGAACATCACGCGGTCGAGGAAAAATCACGCGCACACAACGAATCGGCCTCGGGTTATCTCTCCATCCTCGAATATCCCAACGTGTGGCTCTGCTGCCTTGGCGCAGCGGGATTTATGGGCTGGTTGTTTCTGCAAAATGTTTTTGCGCCCCTCTATATCGCGGGCCCTGCACATCAAGCCGGCACAACGGCGGGGTTCCTGCTCGGTGCGGCAGGACTTGGCAGCTTCTTCATCGGCCTCATCTTTTCGTCCCTGTCGGACCGAATCGGCCGCAGAGCCGCCCTGCTGATTTCGGCGACTCTTTCGGCGATTCTGCCGATCGCGCTCGTCGTTCCCGGCCTCTATTCGCATCTCTGGCTGCTCGCCGCAATCCTGTTTTTCACGCAAGGGGGTCAAGCGATTGCGGCGCTGGTCATCGTCCTGATGCCCGCTGAGAGTGTGCCGCCGCGCTTCGTGGCCACGGCCATCGGCCTCACCACGCTTGTCGGCGAAATTCTGGGTGGCGCGCTCGCTCCGACGTTCGGCGGAGCCATGGCCGAACGCTACGGCCTGGCCACGCCGCTGTGGATGGCTTCGGCCTGCATGATTCTGGTCATCGTCGCCGCTCTCCTGTTCCGCGAATCGCCTGACCGGCGAAAGGCCTAGGGCGCCGCCCCCGGACAAGTTCACAGGTCGCGAGCGCCCCGTGCCTGTTTACCTCTCTCCTCCCCAGACATACCGAATGCCAACGCGATAGTTGTACCCCAGCGCCGGATAGCCGATTGCGTCCGAATAATGTTTGTCGAAGAGATTGTCGATGTGCGCGGTGAACGAAAGGCCGTGGCGCAACGGGACAATCGCGGAGGTATCCCATCTCACGTAACCCGGATCGCTGGTCAATCCCAACCCGAGAAAGTCACTGTCCGTCCGGCGTCCGACGTAGTAGCCGGTCACATTCCAGTTCATGCCGCGAAAGTGCGCGTTAAAAAACAGGTTCGCTGCGTTGAGTGGTCGCTTGAGCAGGCGGTTGCCGGCCACCAGCGCGGGGTCGGAAGCATTGGGCGAATCAAGTACCTTCGAATTGTCGTAGGCGTAGGTCCCGCCGACGTCAAGCCAGCGCGCCGCTTTCACGCGGATCGAAGAATCTGCGCCGTAGGCCCTGGCTTTGTCCGTGTTGAAGTAGTCGCCACCAAACGCCGGACAATTTTGTGTCTCCTCGTCACCGGTCGACTCGAAGCTCACGATGTCTCGAAAATCGTTGTGGAAATAGGTGGCCGAAACCTTCACGCGATTCGAATCAAACGCCTGATCGATGCCCACATCAAACGTTGCGCTCTGTTCGGGCTTCAAGATCGGCGTGCAGCCTTGCGGAAACAGCGGTGGCTCCTTGATCCCTTCCCCGTACGACGCGCGTAGTTCGGTGGCACCCCAGAAGGCGTCGCCGTAACGCAAGGCGTACGCAAGCCCCGCGCGCGGCACGAACCGTGTGCCGTAGGAGTCGTTTGCCTCGACGCGTCCGCCCGCAATGGCCGTCAACCGACGGGTGAACGAGTAGCGCGCTTCGATGTATCCCGCATTGTCGTGCCGGCCAAGCACGCCGCCGGTTTCATTTTCGAAGTAGTATCCGGCCGTCACCGATCCACGCCCGAACGAATACGTCGTTCGCGCGTCCAGGCCCGCCCGATTGAATTTGTTCACTGCAAAATATTCGAAGTAAGGCTCATCGAGCGCGTCCTGGTAGCGCGAATCGAATCCCTGGACGTGCGTCTGCCAGTGTTTGCCCGTCGCGAAATCCCAGGCCAGCCCGGACGAGAAATCGTGCAATGCACCGTGTGCCCCGGGATTCATCGCAAAGGGCGATTGAGCGGCAAGCAGCGACTGCCCCTGCTGCCCGCCATCGCTGGTTCCGTTGCGCAATGTCAGTCGCAGAGTATTGGTCTCTGAAAATTTCCAGCCGAAGTTGCCCGAGAGCGTCGTATCGCGAAAATAGGGATACGTCCCGGAGCCATAATTCTCCAGCACGTACGTTCCCGGTGATTGCCCGCGCGTGGTGAAATAACCCGCGCCGACCGAATAGTCGAACCGGCCGAGTATGCCACTCAGTTGTCCGCCGCCGCGTGCCGTGCCAAACGTGCCGCCGTCGGCACCCAGAATCAGCTGCGGCGTAGTCGTCGTTCCGCGATGCGTCACGACATCGATCACGCCCGTCATTGCGTCCGAGCCGTAGAGAGCGCTCGAAGCGCCGTGAACCACTTCGATCTTGTCCACACTATCGGTCGTGTAGCCTGAAAGATCGATCGAAATCCCCGCCAAACTCACGTCCTCGGGCACCCCGTCGATCAGGACCCGCGTATAGTTCGAATTTCCGCCGTCGAGGAATAGCGATACGACGCCGCCCTCGGGTCCAAGCTGCGAAAATGCGACGCCAGCGACCGTCGCGAGCATCGGCGTAAGCCAGACCTGCTGTTCCTGTTCGATGTCTTCACGGGTCAACACATCGACTCTCGACACGACTTCGGCAGCCGGTTGCGGCTCCGCCTCTGCGGAGATAATCACGTTGGCCGACATGGGTGCCAATTCCATCCGCGCGTCGATCGTTTCTACAGCCCCGGCCGTAAGACTGACCTCGCGTTCGACGGTCAGAAACCCCGGTGCCGCCATGCTCAGGCGATAAGTCCCTGCCGAAACCACGGCAGAAAAAGTCCCGTCGCCCGCGCTTTCGGTATGGACCGCCGAGTTCGAAGCGCCGCCCGACCGCAAATCAACGGCCGCTCCTGAAATCACCGCTCCTGTCGGATCGGTCAGAGTTCCGCGAATGGTCGCACTGGTTTGTGCCGAGCAAGTCGCCGGTGACAAAATCGCAAGCAGCAATGCAAAGGGAAGAACAAACCGGAATGAAAGTCTCATCGTTTCCTCCTCTCCCTCTCGCGCGGGAGTTGAAGGTTGTCCTGAAAGGGTCGCGCTTGGTGCGCTCCGCTTCAGGCTGAGACTCCGTCGGTCTCCTGGCTCGGCGAATCGGCATCTGCGGCGGGCCTTCCCAACCGGGCTGTGAATCCGGAAGATTCACAGCGAGGTCAGTGGCTCGCGCCGAAAATTCTTCGCCTTACAGTCGCGCGGCGGCGACGGTCTTTCACCGTCTTCCCGTGCACGGAGTCTCGGGTGATTGTCCACGGCGCCGCCGAATCGCAGCCACCGCTTGCAGGGCATCAAGCTTGGCCCTGCCGTCCGCAACAACCTCAAAGAAAACGGCACGTGGCGTCTAAAATGGCGCCATCTCCGTATACAGAAGCCGGGTTTACGGGGCATTCCGCGAGAGCCGGACTGTCGCTGTTGCTGCCGCAGAATTATACGCAAAACCGAGTCAATAATTGGTGCGCAAACTCACGCGGGGACGCCCGTTTGTCCTCATCTCGACTTCAAGCGGCGCGTCAAAAACCTCTTCCAGAAGTGCCCGGTCGTAAACTTCGGCCGGCGTGCCTTCGCGCAAACACTTTCCTTTCTGCAGCAAAACCACGCGATCGGCAAAATCGGCCGCCAGATCCAGTTCGTGCGTCACCACGATCACGGTGTGGCGGTTCTCGTCGGCGAGCTTGCGCAGGCGTCTTAGAAGCTCGACCTTTCCGCCAAGATCCAAATGCTGCGTCGGCTCGTCAAGCAACAGCAAGGACGGCTGTTGCGCCATCGCCCGCGCCAAAATCACGCGTTGCTTCTGGCCGCCGGAGAGCTCATCCATCCAGTAATCGCGCAACGAGTCGGCGCCCACCTGCGCCAGCGCATTGGTCGCCAGCACGCAATCTTCTTCGGATTCAAACCGCAGCCGCTTGCCGTAGGGATAGCGCCCCTGCAAGACGTACTCCCAAACGCGCAACGGGAACAACAGTTGGCTTTCCTGCTGCACGAGCGCAATTTTCTGCGCCCTGGCCTTCAAGTCAAGTGAACTGATCTCTTCTCCATCCACCTGCACACGGCCGGAGAGCGGTTTGGTGACGCCCGCCAGCAAACGCAACAGCGTAGACTTTCCACTCGCATTCGGGCCAAGAATCGCGAGCAGATCGTGCCGCCTCGCGTCAAAGCTGACCGGTCCCAGAGTAAACTGGGGCGCGGATCGGTCTGTGGCAGAGTAGGCGTAGCTCACCTGCTCGACTTTCAGGCGCAGCGCGGTTTCGGTGGCAGCCACCGCAGACACTCGACTGTCTGATGGTGCGCTCAACGCACCCTCCGTCGCATCAAGTAAATAAAAACAGGTGCGCCCGCAAGAGCTGTCATCGCGCCAACCGGGACTTCGGTCGCGCCGAGAAGAGTTCGCGCGAGCGTATCAGCCACGACAATCAATATTGCGCCGCCAATCGCGGACGTAGGAACCAGCAGCCGGTAATCTGTGCCGAAAATCATGCGCATCACGTGCGGCACGAGCAATCCAACGTAGCCAATCGATCCGCTTACAGAAACTGCGAGCCCGGTGAGCACCGATGACGCGACAAAGACCACCAGCTTCACGCGCCGCACGTTCACGCCCAGATGCCGCGCCTCCTGCTCGCCGGTCAACATCAAGTTGAGGTCGGAAGTCGTTGTGTAAATCGATCCGCCGGCCACGATCAGAATGATCAACAGCCACACCGGATTTACAGCCGGCGGATTCGAAAGATTACCCATCACCCAAAACTCTATCCCGCGCAGGTCGCGCCCGCTGAGCGTGGTCATCAGGAACATGATCACGGCGGAAAGGAATGAGGTTGTAACGATGCCTGCCAGCAGAAGCGTCGCGGCGTCCAGTTGCCCCCCACGACGTCCGAGAAGAAAAACGACCCCTGTCGTCAATCCTGCGCCAATGAAAGCGGCCATCTGAATCGCGCCGGCAACATGCGGCGTAAAGATCAGACTCATGATCGCGCCAAGCGCAGCGCCGCTTGAAACTCCCAGAACATAAGGGTCGGCAAGCGGGTTGCGCAGCAGTGCCTGAAACCCGGCCCCTGCCGTCGACAGCGCCGCGCCAACGATGATGCCCAAAACGATCCGGGGCAAGCGCAGGCCGAAGATGACCTCCGAATAGACCGGTGGAATCAGATCCGAACGGCCTGCCACGCGGTTGAAAAGAGTCGCGACGATGTCAGGAATCGAGATCGGATACGCGCCCACGCGCAGCGAAATGACAACGGCAATAAACAACAGGAGCAGCAACCCGCTGCACAACGTCAGCACGCGGCGAGGAGTTAGCGGCCGCATGGCGCCGTTCCCGTGCCCGATGAGCCGCACCCGATGAAGATTTCCGGGTGCAGGTCGTGCGCGAGCTGTTCAATTCCATCGACAAGAGCCGGTGAGGGTCTTTCGATATCGTCATTGAGCGTAACGACGCGCCCAAGCTGCACGGCCACCAGATCCTTCCACTGGGGGCGCGAGCGCAAATCAGTTGCGTCTTTGCCGGATCCTTCGTGATCGGTGGTCAAAACGATATAGTCAGGCTGCAAACGTAACACCTCTTCAAACGCCGGATTCGGCCAACGTTGATCGGTCGCCAGAATCGATTCTGCGCCGGCCCAGCGTAGCGCATCGGCTATAAAGGTGTTCTGGCCGATCGACATGGGCGGGGTCAACCACACCAAAAAAAGCACATGAGCGGGCGGGTGGTCCGCCAACCGCCCCTGCAACGCTTCGAGCCGGGCTCTCAAGGCCGATTCGACAGCAACGCCTTCGGCTTTCGACCCGATGACGTCCCCAATCTTCGCAAACGAATCGAGCGTTCCAAGAACAGTCTCCGGATCGGTCGTGTAGACCGCAATGCCCAGTTTCAAAAGGGTGTCTGCTGTCGCGGCATAGTTGATCGAAGTCGTGGCGAGTACGACATCCGGATGCAGTGCGACGATATCTTCAAGGCTGGGGTTCTGCGGATTACCCACATGCGGCTTCAATTTCGCCTCAGCCGGGATGTCGCAGAGGTTCGTGTCACCGACCAGGCGATCGCCCGCGCCGAGCGCATAGACGATTTCGGTCAAACTGGGCGCGACTGACACGATTCGCTGCACATTCGCGGGAATCGTCATATGGCGACCGGTCTCATCGATCACAAAGCGCCCACGTGCGCCCGGCTTTGTGCCTTGCACAACTGTGCTTGCCGACCCGGGTTGCCCGAGTGCCGCGCCAAGCAGCAGCAAGCTCCCTACTTTTTGCCAGAAACCCATTCACTCCTCATACGCACAACAAAAAAGCCTCGCGCAGAAACAACGAGGCTGTGGCTGCACTCTTTCGCGCGAAGAGCGCCAGCTCGCTCAGGCTGCGGCAGTTCTCCTGACTTTCGGCCTTTTGACCGATTACAGTGGCGGGACCGTGGCCGATTTACACGGCCTTGCTTGCCTTGGACAAAAATCGTGATTCCGAGGTCTCTGCGCGCAGCCAGGCAATTTTTTTCACCGAAAGTCTATGTCGCGCAAGTGGCGCTGTCAAACAGCCGTTTCAAGATGCAACAAGGCGCTTATTAGCTGCAGATTCTACGGCACTTACGGCTCGCCACGGGGCGAGACGAGCGCGAAAAAGATGATAGCGGCAAACTGCAGGAAAGGATCGGGCAACCAGATTCACTCGCCGCGACGTGCGGCCAGTTCACCCGAGCGCAATGAGGGCAACGAGATCGGTATGCAGGGAGCCGCCCGCGTCGCGGTAGCATCCGGAAAGGCGTTGGCCGAGAAGATCCTGCCTTCGCGCCGGAACTCGGCGGCGCCTTCTGTTTCACCCAGGGCGCGGTATGTTTTCTCCATCGCTTCGGCCACCGTAAGGAATTGACCGAAGAAAATGCTGCGCGACATTTCGTGCGAAACGAAGTTGAACACGTGGCGAAGCTGTCGCCGCGCCTCGGGTGCATCGCCCTGCGAGCGAAACTGGTCTGCGGCGCGTGCGTATGCAAGCAAGCGAATCGTACGCCTTTTCCGGGCCGGCTGAAAATCGAGCACCTCAGGGTACATCTTCTCGACGAGCCGCATCGACCAGGTGTGCGCCGGATCGTAGGCTTGCGGACTCAGCTGGCGCGTGCGGTCCAGGATGCCGTTCAATGCCGCTTGCATCGCTTCCCTGGAAAATCGCTCGCGCGCATGTTTGCGGCTGTTTTCGGAAAGCCTTTTCCAAAGCTCCGCTTCGCGATAAAGCTTCACAACGGCCGCCGCGAAGTCGCCCGGATCATCTGCGATGAGCGCCGTTTCGCCGTTTACAAAATCGCCGCCGTCCGCGCCCTTTCGATTGGTCACGATCGGCAGGCCATGCGCAAGCGCGTCGAGATTTTTCGTCTTGATCCCGGTCCCAAAGCGAACCGGCGAGATCAACATTCGCCGCTGCGCGAATTCATGCGCCAAATTCTCCCGGAAACCGAGCCGCACAACATTAGGCGCGTCCGTCGTCCAGCCTTCCGGCAGCCCCGCACCAAGAATGTAGAGCTTCAGACCCGGCAGCTGCTTGCGAACGAGCGGCGAAACTTCCCGGATATACCATTCCAGGCCGTCAAGGCTCGGCGGATTGTTGTAGTGCCCGAAATAGACGATCCCTTCGCGATCTTCCTGGCCTGGTGCGGGAGGCGCCGGCTCGATCATCATGGGAAGCACGACGGCGGGCACTCGGCCGGTTTCGCCCGCGATTTTCTTCTGGTCCGCTTCTGAAATGCAGATCGTGAGGTCCGAGCGCCGGTAGATTTCCATTTCGCGTTCGGCAAAATCGGCGGCGCGTTCGCGATCCGACCAGAGTCGGGAAAGTTCTGCCGCGCCCGCTTCGCGAATTCCATGGCAATCGTCGGTGAGAACCGCTATTCGCGTCGATGGCGAGAGCCGCCGGATTTGGTCGAGGTAATACTCGGGCAAAGTGACACCCATCCAGAACCACAGGCTCACGATGGCGAGATCGAACTGCCCCTCGCCAAGGACTTGCTCGAAAGTCCACTTCGGGACGATGTCGACACCTTCCTGCCGCAAAACCTCCGCGTCTTCTGTGCGAATCTCAACGCCGAGCTTCTCCAAGGTGGGGCCAAACGTCTGGTTGCCAAAATTGCGTGGTGCAAGGAAAGTGACGTCGTGACCCTGCTCGCCCAGCAAACGCACAATCTGCATCAGACGATGGTCGGCACCGCCGCCGTTCACAAGCGGCAGCGTCTCGAAAATGATGAGAATGCGCATCGCGGATTTGGCCCAGGGCTCGGTCGCGGGCAACGATTTGGACCTAGAAAGATCATACAACCTTGCGGGGAGGCGGTCGCGCGCGGGCGATTGCAGCCCCGCGATCCAGGCTTCGCCACTCGACCTTTTTGTGCTCTCTCAGCGGCTCCCGAGCCGGAGTCAAAATGTCGCCGATTGGACCGGTCTCAAGCAACGCGACCGGGCCGCACGGACAGGTAACCAATACACCCCCAAAACCGGTATTACAGAAGTATTACAGATCGCAGTTCGCTGCCTTGTTATTCTCGATATGGGGAAAATCTTCAGAGAAATTACCGACCAGCCCCAGGGACAACCAAGAATGGAACTCACTGACATCGAGCGGACCCATCACGACGAGACGGGCATCAACTGGGTTACCTCCATTGCGATGTTCATTTTTCATGCGGGAGCAATTGCTGCGCTGTTTTTCTTCAGCTGGAAGTATCTGTTCGTGGCCTTGTTTCTCTATTGGGTTGGAGGAAGCCTCGGTATCGGCATGGGTTACCACCGGCTGCTCACCCACCGCGGGTATAAGACTCCGAAATGGGTGGAATATTTCCTGACGGTCTGCGCGACGCTGGCGCTCGAAGGCGGGCCGATTTTCTGGGTGGCCACGCACCGGATTCATCACCAGCACTCCGATAAGGACGGCGATCCCCACACTCCGCTCGATGGAAAGTGGTGGGCGCACATCGGCTGGATCCTGATGGGCAAATCCATGCATCACGACGCCGAGACTCTGGCGCGCTATACGCCTGACCTTGCGAAAGACAAGTTTCATGTTTGGATCACGAAGTACCACTACGTTCCCAACATTATTTTGGGCGTGCTGCTTCTGGCCATTGGCGGGTGGAAGATGCTGCTGTGGGGTATGTTCTTCCGCACGGTGCTCGGATTGCACGCGACCTGGCTGGTGAATTCAGCGACGCACACCTGGGGCTCGCGCCGCTACGAGACGCGCGATATGTCGACAAACAGCTGGTGGGTAGCGCTGTTTTCCTTTGGAGAAGGCTGGCACAACAATCATCACGCGCATCCTACGTCGGCGCGTCACGGGCTTGCCTGGTATGAGTTTGACCTGAACTGGTACGGTATCTGGGCTCTTAACAAACTCGGTCTTGCCAAGCAGGTCTACTGCGTCGAGCTCGGAAACGAGAAGAAGGCGGCAAAAGCAGGTGACGCGGTTCCGGCGCATGTGGTTGCGAGCGCGGCTGCTTCCGACACCCAGAGCGACATGGTCTCGGCGTAACATCGCCATCAGAATTGCTTTTCGGCCGCGGGCGCTCGGGTGCCCGCGGTTGTTTTTTTGGGGCCGCGAGTCTGTTGGCCTGGGGTCGCAGGAACGCGCCCGAAGCGCTGTTCGCGCTACAATCTCGGCAGAGAGACATGCGCGTCACGGTAACCAATCGCCGGAAAATCATCGCCTTCATCGTGGCCGTCGTGTGCCTGACGGTCGCGGTGACCCTCAACGTTAGTTGGATCATCCTGCACCATCAGGGCGTCCTGCTGTTTTTCGGGGTGGTTTTCTTCCTGGCGATCATTCTGGGCATGATCCTCAACACCGGATTTCTGCTGCGCGAAATCCGCCGCAACGAACAACACGACAGCTTTCTCAACGCCGTGACCCACGAACTGAAGACTCCGATCGCTTCCATCCAGCTTTATCTGGAAACGCTGCAACGCCGCGACGTCGGTGAAGCGCAGCGGCAGGAGTTTTACAGGTCCATGCTGCAGGACACGTCGCGCCTGCTGGGCACGGTGAACCAAGTGCTCAAAGCCGGCGAAGTGGGTTACGGGCGCGCCACTCAGCACCGCGCGACGGTCGACTTGGCCGAACTGGTGGGTGAATGCATCGACCTGGCGCGCACCCGGCATCATTTGGGGCCCGAATCGCTGCGGCTTGAGCCGGTGAACGGCCAGCCCACCAAGGTCAATGCGGACGCCGAGGAATTGCGCATTGCCATCGGCAATATCCTGGACAATGCCGTGAAATACTCCAATGGCCGCGTTGACGTGG
>DATMLZ010000132.1:0-21395 GCA_035569955.1 Candidatus Acidiferrum sp. | reverse complement strand
CATCCCCGCCTGCGCCAAGGCTTCTCGCACCACCGGCACGATCTGCCGCAAATGCTCGCGCGAAGCGAGCTCCGGCACGACGCCTCCGTACTTGCGGTGAATCGCCACTTGCGAAGCGACGACGCTCGAAAGGATGCGTCGTCCTCCTGCGACGACCGCCGCCGCGGTCTCGTCGCACGAGGATTCGATTCCTAGAATGAGTTCATCGCCCATACGTGTGTTCGTCTTTGAAGACAATCGGGTACCGACCGGAAGATTGCCTGTAAATCGCTATGGTAGCATACGCATGTTGGCTGCCTGAACCGCGAGCGCGCCGACACAATCGACGAGCGCCATCCGACGACCTCTCACACGGAAAATCACATGAGCGAAAAGCCGAAGACCGTCAGAAAAGCTGTGCTTCCCGTCGCCGGGCTTGGCACGCGCTTCTTGCCAGCGACCAAAGCTACACCAAAGGAAATGCTGCCGGTCGTCGACAAGCCGGTGATTCAGTACGCCGTCGAAGAATGCCTCGCGGCCGGCATCAAAGAAGTGATCTTCGTCACGGGACGCGGCAAGAGTGCGATCGAAGACCACTTCGACCGGTCCCCCGAACTCGAAGCGTTGCTCGAATCGCGAGGCAAGAAATCTCACGCGGACCTGGTCCGCTCGATCGGCGCCGGCATGAATTTCAGCTATACGCGTCAGAGCGAGGCGCTGGGCCTCGGTCACGCAGTCCTATGCGCTGCGGAAATTGTCGGCAACGAGCCTTTCGCCGTGCTGCTGCCGGACATGATCATGCACAGCAAAGTGCCGTCAACGAAATCGCTCAAGGAAATCTACGAAGAGACTGGCCTCGGCACGATTCTTGTCGAACAGGTGCCGCACGAAAAAGTCTCGTCCTACGGAGTGGTCGCCGTCGAGCCCGGCAAATTGAAGAAGTGGGGCGACAAAGTTCTCCGTGTCATCGACCTTGTCGAAAAACCTCCGGTCGATAAGGCACCGTCGAACCTCATCATTTCCGGCCGCTACCTTCTTCCTCCCGAAATTTTCGGGTATCTACGCAAAGTAAAGCCCGGTGCGGTCGGCGAAATCCAGCTTACCGACGCGTTGCGTGCCCTCGCAAAGGACAAAGGCATGCTCGCCTTCACCTACGACGGCAAGACCTACGACGCGGGCGACAAACTCGGTTTCCTCATCGCCAACGTCGAACTCGGCCTGCAAGATCCAAAACTCGGCGCCGACTTCCGCGCCTATCTAAAAAACTTCAAGCTTTAGCTGCCGTTCGTCCACTCGCCGGTGCTACGGCAAACGTCAGAAGCGCCGAGCCCACAAACGCCAGGGCCAGTCCACCCGCTAGCAAAATAATCGACCCGTCTCCCTCCTGCCGCAGGTCCATGAACTTGAACGCGTACTGTCCCCAATTATTGAGCGCGCCGTGCGCAATCGAAGCGATCCAGACGCTGCGCGTCCGCAGCCAAAGCCAGCCAATGATCATTCCCGCGCCAATCGTCCCAACCGGATGAACAAACGCCATCACAGGTGCCGATACGCCGTCAGCGTGCAATATCCCTGACAGCGCAAAGGGCGTGTGCCAAAACGCCCAAATCAATGAAACCAAGACGACCGCTCGCCGTGCACCGAATCGCTCCGCCATCCGCGGTAACAACCATGCGCGCCATCCGACTTCCTCAAAGAACGCGAGAAACGAAACGATCGCCACGCCAAAGAACGCGTTCATTACGACGCGAAAAATCAACGCCTGCAGCGTGATCGTGCCCCATCCTCGCGAGGCCGGCGTCATGTACAAACCGCTGAGCGGATGTGCCAGCCATGTCTGCCACGGCAATCCACCCTCAAGCGCCGAACTGATCGGGAGCATTGCCGCGTGCATAACGACAGGCATGAGAAACAGCGCGAGGAGGAAGTACAGGATCGAGTGTTTGCCGCCGCCAAGCGGCCCAATCGGTGCGTTCATCGTGCGACTAACCACAAACACCGCAGCCGCCGGGAAAAACACCGAAACGTAGCTCACGGCCATGAACCGGCTCTCGTGTCCGCCCGTGAGCCAGATGAATACGCTCAACGCAATCGAAAGCGCATACGCGAGCCCTACGTACACCCACGCGGCTTTCGCCCCAGACCCGCTTCCGCCGCGCGGCTTGTTCAGTTCAAGCTCCGCTCGCGGCAGAGGTTCGCGCATCATGACCTATTTTTTCTTGCTGGATTTTTCTGACTTGCTCTCTGCGGACTTCGATTCGCTCGGTTTGGAGTTCGACGACGACTTCTCGTCGCTCTTCGATCCGCCGTCCGAACTTTCGCCGCCGGTTTTCGCGGCGCTCTTGCCCGCGTAGTCGGTCACATACCACCCCGATCCCTTGAACTGGATCGCGGGCGCGGCAAGCATCCGCTCGGCCACAGCGCCGCACTTCGGACACTTCTTGGTCGTCGAAGCATCCATGCTTTCGATCTTCTCGAAGCGGTGTCCGCACTTCCGGCATTTATATTCGTAAAGCGGCACTGTGGAGCGCCTCCTTCATCCCATTGTCGAGGGAATACTACGACAAACAAAATCTTATCACGCCCGCCGCGCATCGCGAACTCGCGGCCCCCCATTGATTTTCCGCGGCGCACGCTATGCTAGACTGTCGGTTTCCCAATGCCGAAATCCGCCAGACGCAAGCCCCAGGTCACGCCGCCGACGCACGCTGCTCCACCCGGCGCCGGCCATGGCTGCCTCTACATCGTCGCCACCCCGATCGGCAACCTCGAAGATATTTCCATGCGTGCGCTTCGCGTTCTCAGGGAAGCAGACGTGATCGCCTGCGAAGACACGCGCCAGACGATCAAGCTGCTTTCACATTTTGACATTCACAAGAAACTCGTCAGCTACCACGAGCACAACGAAATCACGCGGGCGCCCGAAATCGTGATCGATCTCGAGCAGGGCGCGGCTGTCGCTCTCGTTACCGACGCAGGCATGCCCGCGATCTCTGATCCGGGCCACCGCCTCGCGAGCCTCTGCGCGCGCCACGGAATCCGCGTGGTGCCGGTGCCCGGTCCTTCCGCCTTTGTCGCCGCGCTCGCCGCATCAGGTTTGCCCGCCGAGGAATTCACCTTCGTCGGATTTCTTCCCTCGCGCCAGACCGAACGCCGCAAGCGCCTCCGAACACTCGCCAGCGAGCCGCGCACGCTCGCCTTCTACGAAGCGCCGCATCGCGTTCTCGACGCCCTCGAAGACCTGCTCGAAATTTTCGGGAATCGCCCCGCTGTCATCGCGCGTGAAATTTCAAAGGTTCACGAGGAGTTTCTGCATGGTCATCTGGAAGATCTGGTCGATTCGGCCCGCAAACGAGCGCCGCGCGGCGAAATCACGCTGCTCGTCGGCCCGGCGGACGGCGTGCCACAACACGCACAAAGCCCTGCGTCCAACGTGACCAACATCTTGCCTCTCGCCAAGCGCGTCGAGCAGATCATGCGCGAAAACAACGACGACCGCAAAGCCGCTCTCAAGCAAGCCGCCCGCGAACGCGGCCTGACTCGCCGCGAAGCCTACAAACAGCTCCTCATCACCCGCGACGAGTAAAGAGCATCTCGCTGGTCATCCCGCTTGCTCTGACCAAGGAACCGATCTCAGGCAAAGGAACCGGCGTCCAGGGGGCCGGAGCTTTAGCCCTGACAAGAATTCCTCTGGAAAACAGGGTCTTCAGCCCCTGAGGAATCAACTCCGGGTTCATCACGCCAAGCGAAAGGTGCCTCTTCGATTCAATTCCCCGCCGAAAGCTTCACCTCGGCCAACTCGCCTTTCACATCCACCGTCGTCCCAAACGGCTTGGAAAACTCGGCCACGCGCTGCAGTATGTACATTGCCTTCGTACCGGTCGCCGCCGCCGGCAAACCACGCGTATCGAGAAACTGATTGTTCGTATATTCACTGTGCATGTCCGGCTGTCCTTCGCCGATGTTGTTCATCACGACGGGGCGCAGGGTAATCGCCCGCGTCTTCCCGCCCTGCCACGTCACGCTCGCGACCGCGCTCTCCCACGCCATCGGCTCATCGATGTAGGTCAACACCGGCGGCACGTTGTAGAAGAAATTCCCGAGGTCATAAAAAATCGGCCGGCCTTTATAGATTTCGATGCCGTGCAAAAGCGGCGCTCCGTGCATTACTACCAAGTCCGCGCCCGCATCGATTTCTTCGTGCACCCATTTTTGCAGCCATTCGTTCGGAGCCAGGCGCTCGGCCATCCCTTCGTTGAAAATCGTCGAAAACGATTTGTTCGAAAACACATGATTATGCTGATAGACGATCACCAGGTCTGCATGCTGCCGCGCCTCGCGAATGCTTGCCAGAATTCGCCCCGCGTCGTCAGCGTTTGGCGAGTTCGGCGGCGCACCAGGCAAATCTTCCATCGCCGTGTTCTGCTTGCCGCCCGCTTCCACGCGTAGCTCATTCACGCCCGGCCGATCGGCCGTCGCGTTCCCGCCTGCCGGCACTAGCCCCGACGCGATCGCCACCAGTGCGACCGTTCCCTTCCGAGTGTGCAGGTACGCAGGCGCCGCAGCCTCGGGCAAATTGTTCCCCGTTCCCGCGTGGACAATATTCCGGCTGTTCATTTCGCGGATCGTGTTACCGATGCCAGTCACTTTCAGATCGAACGCATGATTGTCGGCAAGCGCGACCAGATTAAACCCTAACGATTGCAACGCATCGAGCGCTTCGGGCGGCGTCAGAAATCCGCGGCCTTCGGAAATCGTCTCGCCCTTTTCCGCAACCGCTCCTTCGAGATTCGTGAAAATCACGTCGCCGCCAAGCAGCGCCTTGATCCCGGGCACGGCCACCGGAGATGTCGCACGCACGTCGGACCGAATCATCGCCTGCCCGGTCAGCGTAATGGTCATCGCACCGCCAGAACCATTCGACTGCGCATACACGCCCGCACCCATCCCCACCGCCGCGACAATCGCCGCGGCCCAGAAAACGCGCCTCCATGCAGTTTTGTTCACGTTGATCGCCCCCGATCCGCGGCAAAATCCGCGAGTATTGCGCGGATCATAGCACGGGCTGGATCGGCGACCTTTACTTCGTGCGGGTCTGAAAAATTCAATTCGCCAGCAGGTGGGTGATTTCGGTTTCGCAGGTGGTCTTGTCGACAACGCCGGCAGAAACCGCCGAAACTTTGCCATCGCGCCCGATCAGGTATGTCATCGGCATGCCGATCATTCCGTAGGCATTCGCCATGTCGTCGTCGCCGATCACAACGGTGTAGCTCACGCCCTTTTCTTTCAGATAGGGTGACAATGTCTTCCAGCCGTCTTCGTCCATCGAGACGCCGATCACGGCCAATCCCTTATCGCGATATTTCTGGTCGAATTCGACCAGCCACGGAATCTCTGTCTGGCATCCCACGCACCACGTCGCCCAGAAATTAATCAGCACGACTTTCCCTTTAAAGTCGGACAAGTGAACATCGTGTCCGCTTGCATCCTTCAGCGTGAAATTGGGAGCAGCCTGCTTGGCCGCCACTTTCGACAGATCCGCCGAAACCTGTCCAACGTCGACCGGCCCGGGGCCATGATGAACTCCCCACATGTGGCGCACGACGTCGCGCGACTCAGGAAAGACGAGCAGGCAGATGCACGCGGCCGCAACGGTAGCAGCGAGCCACGTCCATGCCGCGCCGGGCGCACGCTCCTTTGTGGTGCACGCGCGAACTTCGGCCAAAGCGCGGTCCACGTCCGGCTGCCACGTCCGATCGTTCTGGAGTTCCGCGAGGCGCTCATCGACCCAGCGGGCCGAATTATCCTTTTCCATAGCGATTCACGTATTCCTTTCGAAAAGCGTCTTGCGCGCGGCTCAAAAGCTTCCCGACCGATGCGGGATTCAGCCGCAGCGCCGCGGCCAATTCCTCATAAGAAAGTTCGTTGCTGCGCAGAAGCAGCAATTCCGCGTGCCGGCTGCCGATCACCGTGAGAACGTTACGGACACGGTCCTGTTCCTCGCTGGCAGCGTGGAGCTGCTCGGGATTGCGAACAGGGCTGGCGAATCCGAAAAGCCGTTCGTAGCGCGCACGCCGCGTCTGGCTGCGAAGCTCGTCGAGCCCTTTGCGGACGGCCGTACGGTAAAGCCACCCTTCGGCTTTTTCACCATGCGCTTCGGGACACCGCCAGAATTTCAGGAAAACCTCGACGGCAAGCTCCTCAGCACGTGCCGAGTCGCGGACGACTCGCGCGATCACGCGAGCGATGCGTGCGTATTGCGCGCGAAACGTGGCTTCGAAATCGAAGGGCGTTTCGGCAGCTGGCATGGCTTCGACGACTTCGCTTCGCGAACTCATGCCCTGATAACGCTCCTCGAGAGATTTTTGTGACAGCCTATCACGAACCGTGTGCGTCGCACTTGAGCACACCCAAAAACGCGGCAAACGGCCCAACTGCTTCACGATATTGGCCGGCCATGATGCGCGAGATTTGGTGCAGGTGGGTGAGGTCGTGCGTGGCCCAGGTAGCAAGAAGTTCCGAGAGCTTGACCTGGCCAAGCGTCGGATGCTCGGCGCGCAGCTCGAAATCGTTCGGCTGCAGGTTCATCGCGCGCAGATCATCCAGGTTCTGCCGCCGCAGCAGACCGAATTCGTCGAGATGGTCGGCCAGCGACTTCCCTTGGATTTCGCGCAAATGTCCCTCCCGATCGAAACGGCGGAACGCTCCGTCGTGGCCGAATTGCCGCACGCGCGGCATCCAGTTCACTTTTTCGCAATATATGAGGTGGCCGACGACGTCAAAAACGGTCCAGGTCTTCTCGCCTTCATTGCGGAGCGTCCACTCTTCAGGCAAGTCGCGCAGAAAAGCGTTGAGGGCCGCAGGCGTGCGCGAGAGAAGCGCGATCGTCTGTTCTAGATCGTGTTGCATGATGTGCCTCGATTCGGAAGGAATCTTAGCGCGCCTGTTGACCGAACACGCACTAGTCTCGGCGCGGCGCTCCCGCCAAAATCAGGCCAACTTGGCTGGCAATCGATGCTCAGTTTTTCGGCCGGGCGGCCGCAGCGGAAATCGCGCGCAGAAGTTCGCCGGTTGGATCGTGCGCCAGTTCCCAGAACATGATGCCCCGCAAATTGTGCGCCCGAACGTATTGCGTCTTGGCCGTCATGGCCTGAGGGCAATCGTAGCTCCAGAAATTGTTCGCGAACCAAACCGAACACGTTCCGGAGGCGGCCCAATATTGACGATCAGCGTCGGCCGGGAGCGTTTCAAATTGCAACTGCGGCGCCGGCGGCGCATTGCCAGAAGCCGCGGCCGCGATCGGAGGCGAAACCGGCTGATAGAGCCCGTGATTCACGGCAGGAACGCCAACCCAGTGCCGTCCGCCGCCGAATTCCGCGCCAAGAACGATCTGTTTCGCGGGCACGCCAGCCTTCAGAAACGCCTGTACGGCACGATCGCCACAGGCGTCGGGGCGGACCGTATTGGCAGGATCGCAGACCAGTGCGCTAGCGAAACTCGTCGTCGGATCGGTCGTCGACGCCATGTCGTACGCCATGATCGAAAGAAAGTTCATGGAGCGAGTCAGTTCTTTCAGCTCGAAATACTGGAAATGGTTTTCGCTGCCGGGCAGCGCGGCCGTGAGCCAAAGGCCGGGACGGACGGCGTCGAGCTGGCGGCGAAACTCATCGGCCATTGCAGTGAGATTCTTCGTGTCTTCGGGCAAGCCCGGATCGGTGCCGCCGGAAACGGGGTACTCCCAGTCGATGTCGATGCCGTCAAAAATTCCGGGCCGAGTGATGCCGGGCGCGAATTCGCCGCGGATAAACATATTGACGCAGGACGTGACGAACGCTTTCACATTTTCCGGCTTCGCGGCGCTCGGAAAGCCGCCCGAAAGCCCCCAACCGCCGAGCGACATCACGATTTTCAAGTGCGGGTATTTCTTCTTCAGTTCTTGAAGCTGATGAAACACGCCGCGAAACTGGTTGGCGCCGCCGGGATCGCCCGTGCCATCGACGCTGTCGGCTGAGGAATACGGATCGTCGAGATCAACGTCCGGGTGAAAGAGCGAGCAGCGGTTGTCCGAGACGTGCTCGAACGCATAGTAAATCGCCGTCAGTTGCGCGGCGGCACCGGAAGTATCGATCTGCTTCGGTGTGAACGCGCGCGATGGACCTCGCCCCTGGTGCTGGCAAAAGACGCAGTAGTACCCAATGATTTCCGGACCCGTCTTGGCGCCGGGCCTGGCGACAGCGCCGGTTGACTGAGCCGCAAAAGCGAGGAACGCGGCGGCGGCAATGAGAGATGCGGTGCGGAGATACTTCATGCGTTCACCTCGATGCCTTGCGACAAATTATTGCGCCATGACCGGGAGAACCAGGGCCGAGACGTGCGCGTCATCGTGATAGACCTTATTGGTCGCGGCAACCCCTTTGCTGCCCGTTTCCGGACTCTCCTCGGTATTCAGATTTCGACTGAACCGCGGAAAGTTGCTGCCGGCTATATCGAGCCGCAACTTGTGGCCAGCGAGGAAGACGTTGCTTGTGGCCCACATGTCGATCGTGATTTTGTAAACCTGGTCGGGCTTGATGAAATCCGCGTGCTCAAGCGAATCGCGATAGCGCATGCGGACGATGCCGTCAGCAATGTTGTGCGAAACGCCGTCGGGTGCAACGTCGGTGAGCATGGCGACGAAGTCCGTGTCTGGCGCCGATGAACTGACATAGAGCTCAACGCGCACCGGGCCCGTGACGTTGAGATCTTGCGCGAGCGGGGGCGTCGAATAGACGAGCACGTTGGGAAGGGCCTCGTCCGGACGCTGGTCCTGCACGCCGACCGTGAGGTGGCGCGCGTCGCAGCAAAGCTTGCCGCCAAGGGTAGGAACGGGATTGGACGGATCTTCGACAAATTGATCGGCGGTTCCCGAGTTCGGCGCGGTCGCGGTCAATGTGCCGTCGCCCGCGACGCTATTGGCCTTCCCCGCCGAGTGCAAATAATACTTCGTCTCCTTCGCGCCGACCGGCGGCCACGAATCAGCCTCCGCCCAGACATTTTTGCCCATCGTGAAATAGCGGACCGGCTTTTCCTGCGCCATTCCGTTCGCACTGCCGCGCAGGATCGAGTCGTACCAATCCATCATCACGCCGTAATAATCCACGTAGCCTGTCCCGGTATAGTCGGCCGCGCCAACGCGCCCACCCCAACCGGCGTGCCCGCCTGGAACAATCAGGAGCCGATTGGCGCTGCGCGCAACTTCGCTGCCGCCGTGCTCTTTAATACCTGCGTAGTTTGCGAGCGTGCCGTAGAGAAAAAGATCGTACCAGCCGCCCATTTGATAGACGGGTACTTTGATCCGCGAGTAGTCCGCGTCGATCGCCCACTGCTGCCAATAGGAGTCGAGTGTTGAATGAGTGATCCAATCGAGATACCACGCATCGAGTGCTTGGAGGCCTTCGTGCCCGGCGAAGGGCGGAACAGGAAGCGTCGTGTAATTGGTCAGCGGCAGCGTGGGGACGTACTGCATCGGATTGGTTTGTGCGGCAATCTGGTGGTCGATCTGATCGGCCGCAAGCTGGGTGGCCCAAGACTCCGCGAAATATTGCTGGAGCGCACCGTTTTGGTAGGCCCAGTCCTTGTAATAGTTGGACGCGGTGCACATCGGAAAAATTCCGCCGAGATGCGGCGGATTGGCAAGCGCCGCGAGGAATTGCGTCGCGCCGTCGTAAGAGCCGCCCCACATGCCAACTTTTCCATTTGAATGCGGAAGCTTCGCTGCCCATTCGACGCTGTCATAGCCGTCGTCGATCTCGTGTTTGAAGGGGTACCATTCGCCGGTCGAGGCGAACCGGCCGCGCACGTCCATATTCACCATGATGAAACCGCGCTGCGCGCCGCGCAGCCCAACGTCCATATTTTCGCCGCCGTCTTTGTTGTAAGGAGTCCGCGTCATCAGCACGGGAAACGGGCCTTCGCCGTCAGGCCAGTAAACATCGGCGCGGAGCGAAGTGCCGTCGCGCATCGGCACGCCGACATTGTGGCGGACGATCGCGTTGTAATGCGGTAGATCGGGGTGCGTCGCATACGGCGCGCTCGCCGGATCGGGGGCGTATGGCGGCGTTGCCGTGAGCGGTCCGCCGCGCTGGGCCTTTGCAGCGGGGGCGGCGAAAAGTGTTGCGACAGCGGCGGCGGCAAGCAACTTGCGTTTTTGCATGGTGAAATTCTCCGCGCAGTTTGCGCTTACGCGCCGAACTTTACACGGAGTGCGCAACGCGCGCAACGGAACAACGTGCAAATTCGCGACGACTAAATAGTGGTTGGTGCTTGGGTGAAGAAGGCCTCGACGCAGGCCAGGATTTCGCCGGTTGTATTGCAATGATGCACGCCGTGTCGAAGTTCGCTGCCATTGCGAATACCGTGGGTGAAGAGTGTGGCGAACTGCTTCATTTTGCCGATCGCGTCCGGCATTTCCGCCGCGATCAGGCTCTGGAAATAGTCGACAAGCAGCCTGTAACGGTCTTGCTCGGTTGGCTGTGTGTATTGGCCTGTCGCGATGTAATCGGCGATCTGGCGGAAGATCCAGGGATTGGACGAAGCCGCGCGGCCGATCATCACGGCGTTGCATCGGGTCTGTTCAATCATGCGGATGGCGTCTTGCGGCGTGCGAATGTCGCCGTTGCCGATCACCGGAATCCTTACAGACTGCTTCACATCGCGAATCACGTTCCAGTCAGCATTGCCGCTATATCCCTGCATGCGCGTGCGCGGATGCACTGCAATTGCCTCGACTCCGACGCGTTCGGCCATGCGGGCGACATCAACCGCGACAATGTTGTTCTCATCCCAACCGGATCGGATTTTGATGGTGAGTGGAATCTTCACCGCATCACGAACCGCGCCAAAAAGCCTTTCAAGGTGGGCCAAATCGCGCAGCAAGCCTGAGCCACCGCATTTCACGACCTTTTTCACGGGGCAGCCGCAGTTGATGTCGATCTGGTCGAACCCAAGATCCTCGGTGAGCGCAGCGGCGGACGCCATCACGGCCGGATCGGAACCGAAAATCTGGGCGGCGATCGGATGCTCGTCTTCGTCGAAATAGAGATAGTGCAGAGTCCGCGCGGCCTGACGCGACAAGCCTTCGGCGCTCGTGAACTCGGTCATGATCAGACCGCAGGCGCCGAGTCCGCGAATGACGCGCCGGAAGACGGTGTCTGTGACGCCAGCCATGGGCGCAAGGATCGTGGCCGGGCGGACGGGCACGTCGCGAATTTTCAGTTCCGCGGGAAACATAGCAAGAGATTAACCCAGATCGAGGATCACGCGAAACCGGTTCGCGCGCCGCTAGTGCGTCGAGGAATCGAGCTGGGCGATGACTGCTTCTTTCGAGCCGCCGAAGAAATTTTCAACGACCTGGCTGAGTGCCTGGGCACGAGCGTCTTCGGCGCTGAGATTGGCGCGGTAGACGTACGCGCGGCCGGATTTGCGGCGCTCGACAATTCCCTTCCGGGCGAGGCGATCCATGATTGTCATGATCGTCGTATAGGCGCGCGGGCGGCGCTCGGCGAGGCGTTCACGGATCTCGCGGACCGTTCCTTCGCCCATCGGCCAAAGCGTGTTCATGCAGTCCAGCTCGAGCGGAGCGAGATCGAGCACGGCACGGCGCAGCGGGCGCAGGAGCGCTCTCCCGTGCGATTTGTGTTCGAGCGGGGTGCCGTCCATCGATTGTTCGTCGTGAGTATTCATTCTTGTTTTCGTATTAGGTTGCAGAGCTAGAGCGCGGGGTTGCTCACGATTTTTTTACGGCGACCTCCACTTTGACTGCGGGCTTGGAATCCGGTTTCTGCTCGTTCTTGTTTTCGCGCGCGCCAGCCAAATACTGATCCGGGCGCACCAGCGGACGACGCAGCGCAGGATTGCGGTCGGTCCAGACGCCGGGCGCGCCTTCAGCGGCTTCGATGGTGGCGCGAGCGGCCGCCATTTTTGAATCGACATCGTCGATGAAGTGGAGCGCGAGCGCTTCGCGCGTTTGCGGTAAGGTGGGCGAAGCAAATTCGAGCGAACCGTGATGGCTAAGAATCAGGTGCTCAACCAGCACCGCCAGCGGCTGCGGAAAACCCGCGATCGAGTCGATCTTTTTGCGAACCAGCATCGCGCCGATCGTGATGTGGCCGAGCAGGCGGCCTTCGGTTGTGTAATCGATCCCACGTGTGTAGCGAAGCTCTTCGGTCTTCCCGATATCATGGAGTACAACGCCGGTGACGAGCAAATCGCCATCAAGCTCCGGGTAGTGCATGGCGAGTGCATTGGCGAGGGCCAGCAGGCTGACGATGTGTTCGAGCAATCCACCAAGGAACGCGTGGTGCATCGTCATTGCTGCCGGCGCGCGCTTGAGCCGCGGCGCGATTTCCGGATCGTCAACGACGCTCACCAGCAATTTCTGGAGCCACGGGTTTTTTACTGACGCGACGGCTGCGTGCAGAGCGGCATAGAGTTTTTCGACGTCAAATTTCGTGTGGGGCAGAAAATCGCCCATTTCGTAGTCTCGCTCGGCGGCCGGGACGATCTGTTCGATGGTGAGCTCTTTCTCGCCGTTGTAGGTCTTCACTCGTCCGCGAATCTGAATCACGTCATCGCGCTCGAAAGTGGAGACAAGCGCGTCATAGTTGTCCCACATTTTCGCCGAGATCGTGCCAGTGCGATCGCCCAGCGAGAGTTGCAGCCAGGATTTGCCGGTACGCGGCGAGGTGCGGATCTCTTTTTCTCTTACAAGGAAGAGCGAGACAACGGCCTGCCCATCGGCAAGATCACGGACAAATCCAGACTTCATCAGCCGTTGACCTTCGGGAGGGGCATTTTCTTTTTGGACTTTTTATCGGGAGCATCCGGCGTTGGTGCGACTTCCTGAATCGCCGTGCCGTTGGTTATCGCCGCAGAATCGGTGTAGCCGGCCTTTACAACGACATAGCTTTGCTCACGCAGCTCGGCGAGATACGCGCGCATCTGCGGGTCCATCTTTTCCTGATAGATCTTGTTCTGGATTTCTTCCTGCACGGCTTCCAGGGGCTGTTCGCCGGCCTGGAAGTGCTCGTCGACGCGAAGAATCATGAAGCCGGTCTTGGTCTGGATCACGTCGGTCAGGGCGCCCTTATCGAGCTTGAAAACAGCGTCTTCGATCTGCGACGAGAGCTGGCCTTTGGTGTACATGCCAAGTTCGCCGCCGTCTGCCGCCGTCGCAGGATCTTCCGAATAGCGCTTGGCGAGCGAGGCGAAATTCTCTCCCGACTGAATGCGCGAACGTAGATCGTCCGCGCGCTTCTTTACAGCGTCAACGTCCGCGCCGGACTTCCCTTCGGTGCTGAGAACGATTTCGGAAAGCTGGACTTCCTCGGGGCGATCGAATTCGGATTTGTGCGCGTCGTAATACGCCTTCACCTCTTCGGGGCCGATATCGACCCGCTGACCGACTTCCTGGCGGATCACTTCCTGCGTGAGCGCGTTGTTGGTGATCTGCTGCTTGAAGTCGTCCCAGGACTCGCCTGAGCTTTCGACGGCTTTTTGCAGGTCGTCGAGCGTGGCGAGATTGTTTTGTTTGCGGAAATCGTTGAGCCGGCTCACGACGTCAGCGGTCACGTCAATACTCATGTCCTTTGCGCGCTCGATCAGAAGTTGCTGATCGATCAGGTCGCGCAGAACGTTTTTCTGGTTTTCCTCGATGGCGTTCTGCAGCTGAAGCCCGGTGCAGTTGCACGCGTCTTGAACCTCTTTCGCGCGTTGTGCCTGGGCTTTCTGATAATCGGAAAGCGTGATGATCTCGTTGTTCACGTGCGCGATAATGTCTTCGACGACCGCGCCTTTGCCTGACGTTGGCGTAGCGACGGCGTTGGGTTTCGGCGCAACGGGAGTCGGAGCAGAAGGCTTCGGGGCTGCGGGGGGCGGAGTCGTCGCGGCCGGAGCGGGAGTCGTCGCGGCCGGAGCGGGAGTCTTGGCGGCCGGTGTGCCAGCGGCTCCCGCCTTTCCCGCGGGCGGCGTGGCGGTTGAAGAAGTGCCGACAACGGGATCCGACGTAATCGGTGCCTGCGAATCAGAGGGCGCCGCAGGCGGTTGAGCCGCCTGGGCCCGCAAGCCGGCCGGTGATACAAGCAAGATAGTCGCGCACACGGCTGCCGCGCTGATGCCCAAAGTGATCTTTTCTGTTTTCATGATTTTCACTCTCACGAATCTTAACCCCTATTTCCGGCAAGTATCAAGCTGCCAAGCCTGGGCCGAGGCTCTCGCCGCCCCTTTTACGATTGCAATTGCTGCAGCACGCTTCTTATGGCGCCCATCGCCCCGCCGTCAGCGCCCTTGTACTTTATCCAGAGCACGCCAGCCGGATCGAGCTTCAAATCCCGGCGCTTGCGGATCAGTTCAACAATCGCCGCCGGGCCGACCGGCGTATCGTCGTAAAACTTCAGCGCAATCTGATCCCCGCGGCGGTCAATCGATGCAACCAGCAGCCGCTCGGCCAGCGCTTTCAATAGCGCATACTCGAGCAGATTGGCCACAGCCGCCGGCGGAGGTCCAAAGCGATCTTCCAGATCGCGGCGAACCTCATCTCGCTCAGCGTCTGACGTGACTCCGGCGATACGCTTATAGATGCGCAGACGAAGATTTTCGTTATCGATGTATTCAGGAGGGATGCGCACTTCCTGGCCGAGGTTGAGCGTCGCGCGCCGTTCGGCGGTGACAGCTTCTCCCTTTCGCTGCGCCACAGCGCGCTCCATCATCTGCACGTACATATCGAACCCGACCGATTCGATGTAGCCGTGCTGCTCGCGGCCAAGCAGGTTGCCCGCCCCTCGCAACTCGAGGTCGAGGGCTGCGATGCGGAAGCCCGCACCGAGATCGCTGAATTCTTTGAGCGCAGCGAGCCGCTGGCGCGCGATTCCGCTCAACGTGACGCCCGGGGGAACCAGCAGGTGGGCATACGCCCGCTGATTGGAACGGCCTACCCTGCCGCGGAGTTGATAGAGCTCGGAAAGACCCATGCGGTCCGCGCGATTGATGATGATCGTGTTGGCGCGAGGGATATCGAGGCCGTTTTCGACGATCGTGGTCGAAACCAGAACGTCAGCTTCGTCACGCACGAACTTGAGCATCACCTTTTCAAGTTCAGACTCTTTCATTTTCCCGTGACCGACCACAACGCGCGCCTTTGGCACGAGTTTCTTCACCAGTATGGCGATCGAGCCGATCGATTCGACGCGGTTGTGAATAAAAAACACCTGCCCGCCGCGAACAAGTTCTTCGTTGATCGCGCGCTGTACCAGCGTTTCGCTGAACGGCGCGACATTTGTCTGGATCGCGAGACGGTCTTTCGGCGGCGTTTCGATCAGACTCATGTCTCGCAAGCCGACCAGCGACATATGCAACGTGCGCGGAATCGGCGTAGCAGACATCGTGAGCACGTCCACGTTCTTTCGAATTTCCTTGATGCGCTCCTTGTGAGCCACGCCAAAGCGTTGCTCCTCGTCAACGACCAACAAGCCGAGGTCGGAAAACTTGACGTCTTTCGAAAGTAGCCGGTGCGTGCCGATCAGGATGTCGACCTTGCCCGCCTCCAGATCTTCGATCACTTTTTTCTGCTCTTTGTCGGAACGGAAGCGGCTGAGCATCTCGACCCGCACCGGAAACGCGGCGAAGCGGCGGCGGAACGTCTCGTAATGCTGAAAGGCCAGCACCGTCGTCGGTCCAAGTACGGCGACCTGCTTGGAATCGCCGATCGCCTTGAACGCGGCGCGCATGGCGACTTCGGTCTTGCCGTAACCTACGTCGCCGCAAAGCAGGCGGTCCATGGGCAGCGGCGACTCCATATCGCGTTTCACTTCTTCAATTGCGCGAAGCTGATCCGGGGTTTCTTCGAAATCGAACGCATCCTCGAACTCGCGCTGGAAATTCGAATCGGGCGAAAAGGCGTGCCCTTCAGAAGCTTTGCGTTCGGCGTAAAGCGCGAGGAGCTTTTCCGCCATGTCGTCTACGGATTTGCGGACGCGCGATTTGCGCGCTTCCCAAACCGTGGTGCCCAGCCGGTCCAGCGCAGGTGGCGCACCACCGAGCGATTGATACTTCTGGATGAGGTCGAGGCGCGCGAGCGGGACGTAGACTTTTGCATCGTCCGCATAGCGCAGCAGCATGAATTCTCCGACGGCTGCCTCGCTGGTAATCTGGCGCAGGCCTTCGAACTGGCCGATGCCGTGGTCGGCATGAACCACGTAGTCGCCCGGTTTGAGGTCCGAGAAATCGCTGAAGAAACTGGCCGATTTGGGCCGCGAGCGCGCACGCTGCGGTGGCAGTGTCTCGAAAAGATCAGCGTTGCCGTAAATCGCAAGCTTTGCATCGCCGAAAACGACGCCCTGCGCGAGCGGGGCTTTGGCGAGCACAAGAGCAGGCGTGCCGGCGCCGGTTGCAGTTCCTTCCTCTGCAAGACGTGTGACCGTCGTGTTCTCTTCGATCTCGCCAAGTCGATAGGGAATTTCGTATTCGTGGCAGATGTCGGCAAAGCGTTCGAGTTCGCCGGTGCTCCCGGCCGAAGCAATAACGTGCTCACCGCCGCCAAGGCGATTGCGTACCTCGGAGATGAACGCTTGGACATTGCCGTGGTGCTTTGTCGTAGGCTGCGTTTGCAGAACGCCTTGCGCCTCACCGGAATTGTCGCCGAGTCCGAGCTGCTCGATCGCGAGGCGCGGAGCCATTTGGCGCGCGAGTTGCCATTCCTCCGGATCAAGAATGTAGCGATTTGGCGGCTCGGCCAGCGGGTCTTCGGCTTCGTCAAATGCCGCGGCAAGTTCCTGGCGATATTTGTCGATCGCTGCGTCAAGGAGCGAAGGCTCATCTTCGAAAATCACCGGTTCGGTTGCGAGATCGAAGAGAACGGCGTTACGCTGCTCGCCGGCCATCGCGCGAAATTCCCAGCCGGGATAGAAACCAGCGGGCAATCCTTGGTCGTCGCGGAGCGAGTCGGATGGCCCGGCGGCGACGCGCTGGCGCGCGAGTGTTTCCGCTCCAAGGACAAATTCCGAAAGTGGCAGCAGCGTTGCCCGTTCGACAGGGCTTGTGGACCGTTGCGTGTTCGCGTCAAACGCGCGAATCGATTCGATCGTGTCCCCGAGCAACTCGACGCGAATCGGCTGTGGCGCTTCGGGCGAGAAGATGTCGATGATTCCGCCGCGGACGGCGTATTCGCCAGGCATCTCGCACGTGGTTTTCTTCTCATATCCGGCGCCCGCGAGAAAACTGATCACCGTTTCATAAGGGATCGACTGATCGCGTTCGATGCTCAGCGCGAACCGTTCGTAATATTCGCGCGATTTCAAGCGCCACAGTGCAGCCTGCACCGGCACAATCAGTAGATCGACCTCGCCGGACGCGAAGCGCCAGAGCGAAACGGCGCGCGCCTCGGAAATTTCGGCGTGCGGCGAGCGGCCATCGTAAGGAACCACGTCATGCGCGGGAAGATGCGCCACGCGGCGGCCGGGCTTGCCCGTAAACGCGCGATAAAACCAGCGGACCGGTTCGGCGAGGTCCTCTGCCCGCTGCGGCGATTCAACGATCAGGATTGCCGGCCTGCCCAGCCCGGCGCAAACCACCGGCGCCACGAGCGCCTTACCCGAATCGGTGAGGCCGGAAATGCCACGGCCCAAGCGTCCGCGACGAATTGCCTCAACGGCTTCATCAACCGCAGAGCATCGTGCCACACGGGAAACCAGCTCGGTAACCGGCGGAAGAATCATTGAGGAAGCTGTTGGATCCGTTCGATCAGCGCTGCGGTGGAATAGCCCGGTTCCAGAGGAATGCGCAGCAGGCTGGTGTCTGCCGCTTCGAGTTTGGAAATTTCGACAAGGGCGGGGCCTGCGCCGCCCTGCACCAAAATGTCCGGTTGGAACTGCGCGACCCATTCTTCGAGCAAAAGATTACCAAGCTCGAATGCGTAATCGGTCGCCGTCAGAGAGGCGATAATCTCGGTGCGCTCCGATGCTGGTGTAGCCGGACGCGCGACGCCGGATTTCGCGCCGCTGGTTGAGGATTTGCGCACTTGCGTGTCACTTTCGACCGCAACGACCAGGATGTCGCCGGCCGAGCGCGCCTGTTCGAGCAGGCGGATGTGCCCCGGATGCAGCAAATCGAACGCGCCACTCGCCAGAACGATTCGCCTTCCCTCGCGCTGCCAGGTGTCGCGCATCGCAAGTAACCCGTCGGCGCCAATGACTTTCCCCATTTGTCTCCCGAGCACTACGACAACTACTCCGCCCTCAGGCTGAAACCGGGGCGACAAGTTCGCCGTCTATAGACGCGAATTCGTGTTGTTCTCGTGAATTCTATCACGCGTGTTGCCGGTCATCGGAATCAGTCGCACGCTTCTCGGGAAATCACGCGCTGCGGTGTCGTGTCATCACGGCAACACACATGGAATACGCGGCTTGCCGCTTGTAGCGAGAGCGAGGGCGTTGCTATAGTCCAGGCAGCCAAGCCCTGCCAGCGAAGCGGCTTAAAGGAGCAATTCTTAATGAACAATCGATTTTCGCGGCGCGATTTTGGGAAGATGGCGATTGCCGGTATTCCGCTGGCAGGTTTTGCGCTTTCCGGGACGGATCTGTTTGGCCAAGCCAAACCAAATTCGGACATCGACGGCGTGCATCTAGGTGTGATCACGTACAGCTTCAATGGTCTACAGCCCAACGAAATTATCCCGGCGATGGTGAAGATCGGACTGAGTAACTGCGAGCTCATGTCCAACCACGCCGAATCGCTCGCCGGAATGCCTGCCGTGGGCCGCGGCGGTTTTGGAGGCGGTGGCGCCGGACGCGGACAAGCCGCCGGCCCGCAAACTCTCGGAGCCGATGGCCTGCTCCCGCGCTGTGAAAACATGCAGATGGTTGTGGATCCGGCCCCCGCTGGTGACGCGGCAGGAAATCGTGGCGGTGGTGGCGGCGGTGGTTTTGGCCGAGGGCCGATGACTCCGGATCAGCAAGCAGCCATGCAAGCCGCTCAAAAGGCGGCCGCCGATTGGCGCTCCTCGGCGACCACGGCAACGTGGAAGGCTGTCCGCAAACAGTTCGACGATGCCGGCATCAACCTGCGCATCCTTTGCTACAACATGGGCGCCAACATCACCGATGACGATATCGACTACGCGTTCCGCATGGCGCGCGATCTTGGCGTGCAGGCGATTTCGTCCACCTCGACCGTACCTGTGGCAAAGCGCGTTGCCCCCTTTGCAGACAAATACAAGATCATGTGGGGGGGACACGGACACGACGAGGTGGAAGATCCCAACCAGTTTGCCAAGCCTGAGACGTTCAAGGAAATCATGTCATTCAGCCACTACATCGGCGTGAACCTCGACATCGGACACTTCACCGCGGCGGGTTACGATGCTGTGCCCTACATCAAGGAAAACCACTCAAGGATCACGAACCTGCATTTGAAAGATCGCAAGAAGAGCAGCGACTTCAACGCGATTCGGACAAACATCGGCGTCAACAACTTCCCATGGGGCCAGGGCGATACGCCGATCAAGCCCGTGCTGCAATTGCTCAAGACGGAAAAATATCCGTTCCCGGCAGACATCGAATATGAATACGGCTGCCGCACGAGCGGAACGTCGGTCGAGGAAGTTGCGAAATGCCTCGCCTACGCGAAGCAGTGTCTGGCGTAATCGGGAATTGAACGGGGGTAAGAAGAGAGGGCCGCGCTTTGCGGCCCTTTTTTTGCCCGCTAGGTAAGTTCTAAACCGATCCACGACAATCAGACGACCGGCGTCGGGGTCTGCAGCGCTGTCCTTACTTCCTTCATTATGTAACAGCAGCCTTCGACCTGATCCCACGGCCCAACGTCATACTCAAGCGCGAATGTTCCCTTGAACCCACTCGCCAGCGTGATCCGCGTCGAGCGCTGCAAGTCGTTCTTGTCGCCCCAGCGATCCCCCTATTGTGCGTGAACGTTGGTATATGCGTAAGGCGCGGCCGCCTTCAATCCCTTCTTGTTCGCATGAATGTTCTCGCCTCGTGCCAACAAGACCTGCGAGCCAGCGCCCTGAGAACGAAAGAGTGGCATGATGATGGGCGGCTGTAAGGAGTCCCAATGAACACGACACAACAGGAGAAAGCGGTCCGCTTCCGCGCGCTTCACGAAGCGCCGGGTGCGTTCATCATTCCGAATCCGTGGGACGTCGGTTCAGCGCGCGTTCTTACCAAAATGGGTTTTCCGGCGCTGGCTACCTCGAGCGGCGCATCATCGGCGGCACTGGGTCTAAGAGACGGCGGTTTGACGCAACATGAGGCTCTCGCACACTCTCGCGCGATCGTTGAAGCGACCCATTTGCCCGTTTCTGCGGATCTGGAAAAAGGATTTGGCGATGGGCCCGAAATCGTGGCGGAAACAATTCGTCTCGCGGCTGAGGCGGGCCTGGTCGGATGCACGATTGAGGATGCGACGCGCAATCCGGATCGGCCTCTTTTCGAATTCTCGCTGGCCGTTGAACGCATTGTGGCTGCGGCGGAGGCAGCGCGAAAACTTCCCTTTCCCTTTGTGTTGACGGCCCGCGCGCACAACTTTCTTTTTCCCTCACCTAGCCTCGACGACACACTCCGCCGCCTTCGTGCCTATGAAAGAGCTGGAGCCGACGTGCTTTTCGCCCCCGGCTTGCCGGACATAGCGACCGTCCGCGCGGTTTGCGCGGCGGTATCGAAACCCGTCAATTTCATGGTCGGAATCAAGGGCAAATCGTTTTCATTGAAAGATCTCGCAGAGGCGGGCGTGAAACGCATCAGCCTTGCGACTTCGCTTTATCGCGCGGCGATGACCGGTTTTCTTGACGCCGCGCGCGAAGTCAAAGAAAGAGGGACGTTCGGGTTCGTGGACCGCTCGGTGACAACGGTCGAGATCGTCGACCGGATGGAAAACTGATCGCGCCGCCGGGAACTGTTGCCCCGCGCTATGCCGGTTGGTATATTCGCCGCGCAACAGTTTTCAAAGCGAGCAAAGCCGAAGGGAGCATTTGAGATGAAAAAGAAAATCACACGGCGTGACTTTGGGAAAGCCGCGCTCGCTGGCGTTCCACTGGCGTCCATGGCGTTGAAATCAGAAACCGCTTTTGCCGCGGCCAAGCCAAATTCAAAGATTGATGGAGTTCAACTGGGCGCTCAGACCTACAGCTTTCGCGATCTGAAAACGATCGATGAAGTTCTCACCGCGCTGCTCACCGTTGGCCTGAGCAGTTGCGAACTTTTCTCGCCCGGCATTGAACCTGGCGGCGCACCGGCCGTGATGGGGAATATCGGACGTCCCGCAACCCCTGGCGGCCCTCCTCCAACGCAGGCACAGATGGCGGCGCAATTTCAGGCGATGATGAATTCCCCCGAAGCCAAGAAGCGTCGCGAAGATTTGCGCAAGTGGCGGCT
>DATMLZ010000131.1:0-30152 GCA_035569955.1 Candidatus Acidiferrum sp. | reverse complement strand
ACGGACGTCGCCGTAAGCCTTCGGTCGGGTGAAGCCGGCCTTTTCGACTTCGCCAAGGCGCTGGTTAAGAACGTTTTCATCCACGTCGCAGATCGCAGCGATTTCGGCGTCGTGGACCTTCTCATATCCTTTGATGTGGTCGTTACCGCGGCCGCGCACGCCGCAGATCGCCACACGGACGCGGTCGTTCGCGCCGAGAACTTTGCCGCCGAGCCCGAGCGTCGCTGCATGTGCGGACGCCGCTGCTCCGGCCGTTATGGCTGCGCCTGTTGCTTTTAGAAAATCACGACGTTCGATGGCCATTTGTCACCTTTCCCCCCGGAAGGTTTCCGGCACGCCGGATTGTATCTCTTCCGCTACATTACCGCACGCGATGCCTTTTAAACGAAACGTTTAAAATCCGTAAAGCGTTGCCGGATTGTCCAACAGGATGGTTCTGCGCCTCGCGGCATCCGGCACCCACTCAGCGAAGTGGTTGAACAGAAGCCCGTCGTCGACGGCGTAAGGTGGTGAGATTTGGTCGACGCCAAGCCCAGCGATTTGTTGCGGATGCGGCCAGTCGCTGGCCCAGAGGATTCGCTGGGGGTTTGCGCCGATCAGCGCTTTGGCAAAGGGAACGATGTCCGGATAGTCCGGTGCGAGTTTGGAGCTGCGATAGGGAGCCGAAACTTTCACGTAGGCTTTGCCGGTTTTCACAAGATTGACCAGCGCGCCAAATCCAGGCTGACCGACGCCAAGGTCGGCTTGGGCTCCTCCGAAATGATCAAACGAGACGGGCACGGGCGACGAAGCTAGGTCATCTGCGATCGCCACGATCACGGTGGGGCGTGTGTAGATCTGGATGTGCCAGTCTTTGCGAGTTGCGATCTGCTCGATCGCCTCCCTGAAGCGTTGCTTGGCAACGGCGGGGTCGGCTTGGCCGGCGGTCTCAAGATTGATGCGAATGCCGCGAACTCCGTGGCGATGCATATCGTCAAGATCGGCCGTGGTGAATTTCTCGTCGATCACGGCGACCCCGCGCGCGACCGGGCCGAGCTGCCGAATCGTGTCGAGCGTACACGAGTTGTCCGTGCCGTAAACGCTTGGCTGAACCACAACAACGCGGTCGGTGTGAAGCGCTCGGTGCAGTTGGCGCATTTCTTCGACGGACGCAGATTCCGGGGTGTAGGTGCGCCCCGAGGCAAAGGGGAATTTCTTTGCATCGCCGAAAATATGCGTGTGGCAATCGCACGCTTCTTTCGGCACATCGAAATTGACGGGCGTCTTCGGCTGCGGCGCGGTAGCAAAAGCCGTCTCGACCGATCCGGCAAGCGCCGCTGCCGCGCCAACGCCCGCCCCAATTAGAACCTCTCGCCGGGTCAGCATGGTGTTCCCCAGACTTCCCTTTCTTGAGGTCTCAGCCAGCGCCCCAGACTCGAAGCGTTTTTTTCTGGCGGACTAGCATGCCGAACCTCTCACTGGCCCAAGATCATACATCATGCTGCGGCGCGTCTTGGTGTAGGCTATCTGCTTTACTTTCCGCGGAGGAATGAATGGGTCCGAGCACTCGTTTCACGTGTCGAGAACGATCTGGATTCGTGGTCGACGCAATTCGCAGGCGGTCGCTGGCATTTGCGGTAATTGTTTTGGGATGTGTCGCGCTTTGTGCGCGCTCGAGTCTTGTCGGGCAGACCGACGGTTCCGGCGGCACCGGCGCGAATCACACTTCGTGGAACGACTACGGTGGCGGCACGGATGGAGCGCAATTTTCCTCGCTGCTCGAAATCAACCGCTCCAACGTTGGCAAGCTGGAAGTCGCCTGGCAATACTCGACCGGTGACACGGCCCGGTATTACTTCGAACCTGTTCAGGCGCGCGGCATGGTCTATGTGATGAGCGCAAATCATTCGATCAGCGCCGTCGATGCCGAAACCGGCGAGCAGATGTGGCAATGGAAACCCCAGGACCGCACGACCGCAATGACCGACCGTGGCATTAACTATTGGGAGAGCAAAGACGGCAAGGATCGCCGGCTGATTTTCGCCCGCAATCAGATGTTGCAGGAGCTCGACGCGCAAACCGGCAAGCCGATCACGGTGTTTGGCACGAACGGAACGATCGACCTGCGCGACGGTCTCGGCCGCGACACTTCGAAGCTCACCGTGGTGCAGTCGATGTCGCCCGGGCGGGTTTTTGACAATCTGCTCATCGAAGGCTCAGCGACGAATCAAGGCTGGGGCTCGGCGCCCGGCGACGTTCGCGCCTTCGACGTGCAGACCGGCAAACTGGTCTGGCAATTTCACACCGTACCGCATCCGGGCGAGCCGGGCTACGAAACGTGGCCGAAAGACGCGTGGAAAACCGTGGGCGGCGCCAATGCGTGGGGCGAGCTTTCGGTCGACGAAAAGCGCGGCATTGTCTTCATTCCCACGGCAAGCCCGAAATACAACTTCTACGGCGGCGATCGGCACGGCGCCGATCTTTACGGCGACTGCCTGCTTGCCCTCGACGTGCGCACCGGCAAACTGCTCTGGTATTTCCAGATGGTGCATCACGATATCTGGGATTACGACAACACGGCCGCGCCACAGCTGCTGACCGTGATGCATGATGGCAAACCCGAAGATGTCGTGGCGCAGGCCGGCAAGACAGGTTGGATGTATGTGTTTGACCGCGTCACCGGCAAGTCGCTGTGGCCCATCGTCGAGAAGCCCCAGCCGAAATCCGATTTGCCGGGCGAGGAAACGTACCCTACGCAACCGATCCCGACGGCCCCGCCTCCGTTTGCGCGTCAGGCGTTCACTTCAAAGGACCTCAATCCATATCTTGATCCTGAGGAAGCGGCGAAATGGAAACAGCAGATCGACAATTCTCGGAACGAAGGCATGTTCACGCCCCCGAATTTGACCGACACAATGGAGATGCCGGGAAACGCCGGCGGAGCGAATTGGGGCAACTCCGCGGCCGATGCCGCCAACGGCATTTTTATCGTCGCGTCGATGGATTTCCCGACAATTCTCAAGCTGCAGTCGCCGGACGCATCTGCGGACGCAAATGCCGCGCAACAACCGAGTCAGCCTGGGTCGGCAGTGACGCAGTATTACATGCGCGGCTTCGGCTACATGTATACGAGCCTCGGCGTGCCGCCGATTTCACCGCCATGGTCGACTCTTACGGCCTACGATCTCAACAAGGGCACGATCAAGTGGCAGATTCCGCTCGGCGACCTGCCCTCGCTTGCGGCTAAGGGAATTCGCGGCACGGGAGCACCGCTGCTCAAATCCGGTCCGGTCGTTACCGCTACCGGGCTGATCTTCACCGCGACGCGCGATCATTTCGTTCGCGCTTACGATGAAGACACTGGGAAAGTGCTTTGGGAAAAGCAGATGCCGTTTCCGTTGCAAGGCGTCCCGATTGTCTACGAGTCAGGTGGGCGCGAATACCTGGTTGTTTGTGACGCGGCGCCGGAGGTGGCCGATCCTTCCGGGCGCACGGCGATTTCGGGCGGCACGTATACGGCGTTCGCGTTGCCAAGAACGACTGGAGGTAAGTGAGGCAAGGACCCGAGAAAGGGAACTGGCCGTGCGTGGGACGCTCGTACTCGCAGTGCTCACCATAAAGAGCAGCTATGCCCGCAACGTAGAAATTGCTCTTGAGCAAAGGAACGATGTACCCGATACACTCCAGTGGTGGTTCGGCGACAGCGCTTGTTGGCGCATACGCACTTACGCTCTCGATCACGACATACATACATTTCAGATCGGGGACTCTCGGAATACGAACCTCACACTCGCGACCGCAAACAATTTAAAGCACTTCGGTGACGTATTCCGCGAGCAGCATGTGGTTAAGTTTGCGAATTGCACCGATCGCGATGAATTGAACAGACAATTCGTCCGAATCGGCTTGATTCCGCGAATGGAAATCAGCGCGGGCCGATTTGCGTTCTGGAAGCCGGACGATGCCAATTATTGGACGCAATCCACGCCGAAAAATTGAGGGACCTACGCCCGCCCGGCGTGTGGCGACGAAATGGTCCGCTTCAGCAAGGTTTCGCGGTTTGCGGCTCGATCTGCGCGGCGGGGACCGGTTGGAAGCGCAACTCTTCGGTGATGCCGAATATAGCCAGGGCTTCCTTGAGAGTCCGGACAACGTAGACGTGCGGCCGGGTGCCTTCGCCCTCGAGTTCGTACATGCGCGCTGTGCCGAACACCAGATCGTCGGGCGCAACGATCACGCGAGGACGCGTCGGGTCAGGCAGGGTGTGCCCCGTTCGTGCGAGCCAGCGAATTTGCTCGGGAGTGGCTTTAAAACGGACGACATCGGTGAAATCGGTGAGTTCGCGCAAGGGATCGCTGAGGGCGATTTTCTCGCCGGCATCCTTGCAAAACGCGGCAAGTTCTTCGTCGTCTACCGAGCCCTCGAAACGGCCGCGGAGAAGGCGATGCGCTGGCTCAAAATCGAAGTGATACGCCATGGATGCCTCGTCGTCTCACAAGCTACCGATCCCGATGGCTCGCCTAGAGAGATAATCCCACTGTATGTGTACCATTTGCAACGCCAAGTGCCTTGCCGGTTGATAGGTGGCTCGGAGAGACCTTCGGCTTGGTAATATTGAGTCATCAGGACGCGTAATAGCCGACATGAAACCACTCTATGCAATTGCCGCCATTTTTCTCGCCGCTGCATGGGCCTTTGCCCAATCGGCGCCGCCAAAACTTGAATTCGAGGTCGCTTCGATCCGCCCGACGCAGGATGCGCGTCCCGACTCGGTGACCGCGGGACTGAAGATGGATGGCTCGCAGGCACACTTCGGTTCGCTAAGCATCAGAAACCTGATTACCATGGCCTATAAGGTTCAGCCGAATCAGATCACCGGGCCGGATTGGATAAGCTCGCAACGCTTCGATATCAGCGCGAAGCTGCCGGACGGCTCAACCACCGATCAAATACCCGAAATGCTCCAAAACTTGCTCGCCGGGCGCTTCGCGCTGAAGATTCATCGCGAATCGAAGGATTTTCCGGCGTACGCACTGGTTGTCGGGAAGCCTCCGCTTAAATTGAAGGAATCCGCTCCCGATACCTCCGCCACCGACCAGTCGAATGGTTCGGTAACCGTCGCCGTAACGGGCAGCGCGGCGGGTGTGTCGATGAATCTTGGCCATGGCAGCTCGGCCACATTCGCCAACAATCAATTTCAATTCACGCGGGTAAGCATGGACGTGATGGCGTCGCAACTTTCGCGCTACCTGGATCGACCCGTCGTGAATATGACGGATTTGAAAAGTCAGTACGACGCGACTTTTACCGTGACGCAGGAGGACTATTACATCCTGCTCGTACGATCTGGAGCGAATGCCGGTGTCACAATGCCTCCCCAAGCCATGCGACTACTCGACGCAGGACCTCCGACTTCGCTGTTCGACGCGATCGATCAAATCGGCTTGCACTTGGATAGTCGCAAACTACCGCTGGATATGATTGTGGTGGATTCAGCGCTGCAAGCGCCGACCGACAATTGACGTCTCTACTTCGCTTGCTGGACCCGGTGCTCCGGCCTCGGGGATTACTGACCAACCGTGAACGGCATATAGGCTTCCGTCTTTTCCCAATCGAGCGCGAGCGTCCCACTGTTGCCGCCATTCGCGCGAATGTCGATCTTGAAGGTTTCGACCGCCGTGTCGAGTGGCTTGATATTCATCTTCGTCCTACCCAGGTCCTGTGAACCGTCGTAGTTCAGATGGAATTGCCCCGTCTCGTTATTGATGATCAGCGTCCACTGCTTGTCGGCGGGAATCGTCCAAATACTGTGGCTGCCCTTGGGAATCTTGAGTGCACCCATCTGCAAGTCCGCGTCACTGGTAATCTTGGTCGCCCAATTCGCACCGGTGCACCAGACTTGGTTGTAAGGAACGAGCGCTCCGAAAATCTTGCGCCCATGCATGGAGGGTGCGTAGTAGTCGATCGTGATCTTGTGTCCCGCGATGGCGCTTTCCGAGTGCGCCGGAGGGCTCGTGTAACGCGAATGCTCGAATTGCGCGGCGCTGACAATCGAAATACCGATCAAGAGCGTGGCCACCGCGGCGAGCAACCAAAACAGGCGGAAGATTCTCATTGTAAGGCTCCCTGCGAAAAGCTGGTGTGATGTTTGATAGCAAGGAGGCAGGCAAGCAAGGGAAAACTGTGAACTTGCTTCCTGCCCCCTCACTTCGATTTCTTACTGCGGCTTTGGGGTTGCGCCGGCGGCTGGAGCTGCGCCACCGTTCATGCCGCGTCCACGCGCAGCCTGACTGGCTTGGCGCTCAGCGGTCCAGGGCGGAACGACGCCGTTCTGCCGGGCATAGGCGATTTGTTGTCCGAGATGCTCGTGCAGGTCGAGTACGATCGTGAAGAGCACGTCATATCCGGTCGCGGGGCGGCCGAAAAGTTGGTGCGATTTTGCAAGATCGGCGGCACTCTGGCTCTGGACGTAGTTGTCCATATAGTCAAAAGACTTGTTGAGCTGATCGATGATCGCGGCTTTGTCTGTAGTCGACGTTTCGTAGCCTTGACGCTTGTAACCCGGATCCGGCGTTGCGCCGAGCATAGGTGTAAGACCGTAGTTGCCGCCCGCAACATGCAGGAACACTTCGCTGATCGAGCGGACGCCATCGCCGGGCCGCCATGTGTATTTGTCTTGAGGGATGGCCTGAGCGAGGCCGACGAATTTCGTTTGAAGGTCTTTCATGTCCGTGAGGAACTTGGCCTGGTAATCAAACGCTGACGGAGCAGCGGACATACTCATCGAGCCGCCCATTGCCTGGCCGTTCATGGACTGACCAGAGACGCGCGGCGCGCGGGCCGCAACCAGAAATGCGCACGCGAACGCAAGACAACAGAATCTTTTCATTTCTCAGGACTCCTTTCGAATCAAAGCTTCTGCGATTGTGAGAAGGCGTTCGCTCCGCCCCGGGGAGCACGCCGCGCGGCGCTTCGCTGAGCCGCAACACGCGTGGCATTGTATCGCGTAGACCGCTTCGACGGAATATCCTTGAAACTCCGGCCGCGCCCGGGATTTCAGCACTTCTCGGCCATGGCCTTGGCCAGCATGGACAAGACCCAGGTCCGACCTTCCCCGTGCCGGCAGCCCATTTCATCGTCCGGGACGCCGCAATGACCTAGGGTGACTTCTGTTATCTGACCCCTTGGCGTCATTGTGACGGTCACTGCGAGCGCGTCAACGCGAAACAGGGGTGGGGAAGTCGTTGATGCTCCGGCCTGGCTTAGGCTTCTGCGTCCTCGCGCTCGTCGCTCAGCAAATCTGAAGACTCGATTTTCGTGGCGCTGCGGATTTCCGCGCGGATCACGTCTGCCGAAAAGCCAGCCGCGATCAGACTACGGTAAAGCGACGCCGTTTTCTTCTCATCGAGTGGCCCGCGAACTTGCGAGATCTTGCGTTTCACGCGCGCGCGGACAAGGGTTGCTTCGTCTGTTTCCTCGAAGGCCAAATCAAGAGCCGCGTCAATATGTGCGTCGGATACGCCGCGGGCGCGCAGCTCTCGCGCGATGCGAAAGCGTCCCTGACGACGCGATTGAGCGTGCAGGTGCGCATAGTCGCGCGCGTATTTCGCGTCGTCCAGATAGTTCATCTGCTGGAGTTTCATGACGACAACCGTCACGCCGGTTTTGTCGTCCGCTCGCCGCTCGAGATATTGCTCCATCTCACGAACCGAGTAAGCGCGGCGCATGAGCGCGCGCAATGCGACAGCGTAAAGGCCTGAATCGTCAGCAATTGTTCGCGGAGCAGAGCGGGAGTTCATCGAGGAAGAATAGAAGCAAGAGAGCGGGGAAGCAAGGAGGCGTGCGGCCCTTATAGAAGCAACCGCTGCTCGGTCGGTCGGATTTCAATCTCAAAAGGCTGCTATCGGCCGCCGCTGCCGAGGCGTTCGAATTCGTTCATTGCGCGCTCCATCTCTTCGCGCGCCGAGTCCGCGGACGAACGTATACCCTGAACGCGCAGGCGGAAGTCGTCCGGGTTGGATGCGCGCGTGAGTGCTTCTTCGAGCGTGATCAGGTTGCGTGAGTAGAGATCGAAGAGCGATTGATCGAACGTCTGCATGCCGTATTGGCTGGTGCCGGCGGCGATGGCGTCGCGAATCATCCGCGTCTTATCCGGGTTGATGATGCAATCGCGGATGTAGCCGGTCGCGATCATCACTTCCACGGCGGGCACGCGGCCTGCGGCGTCGCTCTTGCGAACGAGGCGCTGGCTGATGACGGCTTTGAGCGTTGAAGCCAGCTGCAAACGAATCTGCTTCTGCTCCGGTGGAGGAAAGACGGCGATGATACGCTGAATCGTTTCGGTCGCGTCCAGAGTGTGCAACGTTGAGAACACCAGGTGGCCGGTTTCCGCGGCGAGCAGCGCGGTCGAGATCGTTTCCAGGTCGCGCATTTCGCCGACCAGAACCACGTCCGGATCTTGACGCAAGGCAGCGCGCAGTGCCGTTGAGAACGACGACGTATCGACTTCCACTTCGCGCTGGTTGATGAATCCTTTCTTGTCGCGGTGTAGATATTCGATCGGGTCTTCAATCGTGATGATGTGTTCGGCGCGCAGCGAGTTGATGCGGTCGATCATCGCGGCGAGCGTCGTCGATTTGCCCGAGCCGGTCGTTCCCGTTGTAAGCACAAGCCCGCGCTGCTCTTCACAAACCTGAGCAATCACGCGCGGCAACTCGAGCTCTTCAATGGTCCGTATCTTTGTGGGAATGACGCGCAGCACCATACCGACGTTGCCGCGCTGCTGAAAAACGTTCACGCGGAAGCGCCCGAGACCGGCGACGCCGTACGCCATATCCAGCTCAGCCGTCTCTTTGAACTTTTGTTTTTGCCGGTTGGTCATCATGCTGAAGGCCATCGACAGCATTTCTTCCGGGGTGATGCGAGGGACATCGGTGATCGGCGCGAGCAAGCCGTCGACGCGAGTGTAAGGGTGGTTTCCGACCTTTAGGTGGAGGTCAGACGCGCGACTTTCGACAGCGCGGCGCAGCAAATCATCAACATTTATGGCCATAACGGGAGCCCCTCAGGCTTCTTGCCACGCTAACACGCGCCAGAGAGGGGTCACAAGGACGCCGCACGCCCGGATTTCCAGGCGTGCAACGCACGAAGAGGCGAAAGCGAGGCAAACCGAAAAATTGTGTATCTGGCTCTAACGACGACGCTTACTGTGCAGGCGGCTGGTCGCGCAAAAAGATTGCGTTGTAAAGGAAGCCTGCAATCACGCCGCCCACCAGCGGGCCGACCCAGTAGACGCCGTGGTTGGTCCAGTGGTGCGCCACCAATGCTGGTCCGAACGCACGCGCCGGATTCATCGCTGCGCCGGTGAACGGTCCACCGAGCAGAATGTCCATTGTGATCGTGAGGCCGATGGCAAAACCCGCGATTTTGTCGAACGCGCCTTTGGCGTCGGCCGCGGTCGCGAACACGACAAAAACGAGCAAGAAGGTGAGGGCCGCTTCAAGCGCCATGCCATGAATCCGCGTGTAGTCGGTCGCAAGATCCGGTGTGCCCAGCGCGACTTTGTGCCACGTCGCTTCAGGAACGACGAGCGTGAGTAAATAAGCCGCAAACGTCGCGCCGGCGAGCTGCGCGACCCAATAAGCGAGCGTTTGAATCGTGCCGAGACGCCGCGAGACCCAGAATCCGATGCTCACGGCGGGGTTCAAATGGCCGCCGGAAATGTGTCCAACCGCTGTGACCATGATCGCGATGGCGAGGCCGTGCGCGGCCGCTATCGCTAGCAAGCCGGCGCCCGGCCCACCGCCCGCCTTCATATATTGGTCGGCACAAATCGACCCGGCACCGATGAAAATCAGCGTGAACGTGCCGACAAATTCCGCGACGAGTTTCTGCGGCAGACTGTACATGGAAAAAGCCTCCGGTCCGAGAATGCCAATCCGCAATTGGCCTGCGATGAGGTGGATGAACCGGGCCGGATTGTAGCGGATTCGCCGAGAGAAGAAAATGAAAAGTCTGCCAAAGGGGCGTGCAGAGACTGAGAGAGAAACGCCAAAGCACCTTCCTGAGGTTTTGACCTGCTAAACTCTGTGCGCCTCTGACTCTGTGGCTGACGGTTAACGCGCGGCAGTGGTTGGGACGCCCACGGGTGTAAGCCAGCCGTGGCGGTCCTGTTTTTTTCCGCTGGTGATGGAGAAGAACTCTTCCTGGATGCGCTTGGCGACAGGCCCGCGCGCACCCGTTCCGACGACGATGCGATCGACCGATCGAATCGGCGTGATCTCTGCGGCCGTGCCGGTGAAGAAAACTTCGTCCGCGATGTAGAGACTCTCGCGCGGAATCGCCTGCTCGATCACGTTGATACCCAGATCGCGGCAGATCGCGAGCACGGAGTCGCGCGTAATACCCGAAAGTCCGGCCTGGGCGATCTCTGGCGTGTAGACCGTGCCGTTACGCACGATGAAAATATTTTCGCCTGAGCCTTCGGCGACGTGGCCGTTGTGATCGAGCCCGATGCCTTCTTCGTAGCCGTTCACCTTGGCCTCCATACGGATCAGCTGCGAGTTCATGTAGTTGGCGGCCGCTTTCGACATTTGTGGAAGCGTATTCGGTGCCGGGCGGTTCCACGAGCTCACGCACACGTCAATTCCCTTGCCCAGTCCCTCTTCGCCGAGATATTTGCCCCAGTCCCAGCAGGCCATATAGATTTCAATCGGACAGCCGCGGGAATCCACGCCCACTTCGCCATAGCCGCGGAGCATCACGGGCCGGATGTAGCACGCGCTCATTTGATTTGCGCGCACCAGTTCGACCGCGGCGCTGCAAAGATCGTCGAGCGAAATCGGAGAATCCATGCGATAGATGTGCCCGGAGTGGACGAGGCGCTGCATGTGGTCGCGCAGCCGGAAAATCGCGGGCCCGTTCGCCGATTCGTAGCAGCGAATCCCTTCGAATACGGCAGAGCCGTAATGAATCACGTGGGAGAGAACGTGAATTTTCGCGTCATCCCAGCGAATGAACTTACCGTTGTGCCAGATTTTCTCCGTCTTCGTGAGCGGCATGGGCTTTCTCCGGGGGACATAAACGCCCTTTATGTCCTGAACAGCAAAAATTATAACACACGCTTTTTCGGCGGCCTCGAAAGGCCGTGCCGAGGCGGTAAGAGCGCGGAAAAGCCAATTTGGCCGCGCAATGGCGGCAAGGGGTTCGCGTGGTTTCCGGCGAGGATCGGGAGCGGGTCTGCGATATACTCGCCGCAACAATTCCACACGCGGAGCACAAAATGATTGCTCGTCGTAAGAATCCTCGCGCGTCTGCAGATACAAGTGCATCGATCGGACGGCGCGATTTCCTTGGCACGGTTTCCAGCATCGCCGGCGCAGGGTTCCTAGCGCCCGCAATCATTGGGGCTCTCGGTGATCGCGCGGCCTATGCGAAAAAGAGCGCGAGCACGGCAAACGTCGTCGTGAAAACGAACGGCGGTCAGCTCGGTGGCGTGAGCCAAGACGGCGTGATTTCGTTCAAGGGCGTGCGCTACGGGGAATCGCCGGCGGGCGAAAACCGGTTCAAGCCACCGGTAAAGGTCAAGCCGTGGAACGGCGTGCGCGAGGCGATCGCCTACGGGCCGCAGGCGATTCAGGCGCGTGATCCTGGATGGTCCACTAATCTGATCGTGCCGCCCACCGATGAAGACTGCCTCTTCCTGAATATCTGGACGCAGGGGGTGCACGACGGTCGCAAGCGGCCCGTGATGTTCTATTCGCACGGTGGCGGCTGGAACACCGGCAACGGCGGGGCGCCCACGCCTCCGGGCGACTCGAATCATGACGGCACGGCGCTCGCAAAGAACTACGACGTCGTCTTCGTTACGCACAATCACCGTTTGAACCTGCTCGGGTTCCTTTATCTGGGCGACATTCTCGGTGAAGAGTACGCCGCATCGGGTTGCGCGGGCGTGCTGGATATCCAAGCCGCACTGCAGTGGGTCGTGGAAAATATCGCCGCCTTTGGCGGCGATCCGACAAACATCATGATCTTCGGCGAGTCCGGCGGCGGATATAAGACCACGACGCTGACCGCGATGCCTGGCGCGCACGGAATGTTTCAGAAGGCCAGCGTCGAAAGCGGCTCCGCGATTGACCTTACGCCAAAGGATCGGGCGAACGAAACAGCGCACCGCACCTTGGAACGACTTGGACTGACGGAAAAGACCGCGCGTGATCTGGTAAAGATGCCGCTGACCAACATATTGGACGTGATTTCCGTCGTTCCCTCGGGTGCTGCTGCGACACCGGGACGGCCGCTCGCATTTTCGCCGGTCGTCGACGGACATTACATTCCTGCCAATCCCTACGATCCTGTTGCGCCACCGTTTTCGAAAGACATTCCGATGATCATCGGTACCAACAAGGATGAGGCGCTTCTGTTTTTGCGCGGCAACAAAGCCGTCTTCACGATGGACGACGCGGGATTGCGGCAGCGCCTGCAGGCAATATTCCACGATAAAGCCGATCGCGTGCTCGAGGTTTACCATCGCTCGCGTCCCAACGCTTCGCCCACCGATCTGCTTGTCGCGATCCAGACGGCCCAAATGTTTCGCGCTAATGCAATTAAGATGGCCGAGCGCAAAACGGCCCAGAACGGCGCGCCCGTTTACATGTATCAGATGACTTACGAATCTGAAGTGCTCGCGAACGACGATCCGCCGTATCCGATGAAGGCTTCGCACGCCATGGAGATGGCTCTCAAATTCGACCACCCTAATCTCACTGGTTTGCTAGGCAATCGACCTGAGCGCTTCCAGGCGGCGGCCAACATGAGCCATGCCTGGACGAGTTTTGCGCGTAACAGCGATCCCAATTTCGAAGGCCTTCCTCACTGGCCGCCGTACACACTCGAAAAGCGCGAAACGATGTTCATCAACGCGCAGTGCGAAGTCGTCGACGATCCGGACAGCGAGGAGCGCAGGCTCTGGTCCGAGCTTTGAGGATGTTCCGCAGATGACTCCCCAGGAGGCGGGACTATAGGACTACTCGGTTTAGCCCGGCTGGTCCATTGTCTGGACTTGGGCGTCAGCCCATTATTGGTTGCATATGACGCCCGTGACCCCGTGCACGGCCGCCTCGCGTGCGCGGCGGCGCAGTAAGAGACTCGGTTTATCGTTGCCCGTCCTAATCGCGGGATCGAACAGGCAGAGCCAATCCTTCACTGAGTCCACTCAGATGCTTTGTGTGAGCGCTCACGGCGGACTGGTTGGTCTTTCGGCCAACCTGGAAAAGGGAACGACGATCGTGGTCACCAATCGGTCCACCCAGGAACAACAGGAAGCCCGCATCGTTTTCGTCGGACCCGCGCACGGCGGCAAATGCAAGGTGGGATTCGAGTTCGTTGACGCCGCGACAAGCTTCTGGCGTGTCCATTTTCCTCCGATTGCACATAAGCCTTTGAAATCGAGCGAACACCATAGAGTTGCCGTCTAGCCGCCAGCCCTTCGATCAGTAACTCCACCCAAACCGCGAACGCGACCGTCTAGGCGCGTAATGCCGCTCGACTCGGTACGTACTGTTCCTCTATTGCATACCAATAGGACTGTGTGGCATCCTCGCTATGGTTTTCCAATAGGTGGACAGGAGAGATTGGCCATGCGCACGCTCCGCTGTTGGCTTCTGCGCCTCACCTCCCCGCTTCGCTCGCGCCAGAGCGAACGCGAACTTGCCGACGAACTCGACAGCCATCTTTGCTTTCACATCGAAGACAATCTGCGCGCCGGCATGACCCCCGAAGAGGCGCGCCGGCAGGCTCTCATCAAGCTCGGCGGCGTCGAGCAAACCAAACAGGAGTATCGAGACCGGCGCGGCCTGCCGACACTGAGAACTTTCTGGCAGGGAATTCGCCTCAGTTTACGCACTCTGCGCAAAAATCCCGGGTTCGCCAGCGTTGCCGTACTTACGCTGGCACTGGGAATCGGGGCGAACACGGCCATGTTCAGCGTGGTTTATGGTGCGCTACTTGCGCCGCTCCCCTATCCAAAACCCGATCAACTCGTCATGGTCTGGTCGCAAGTCAACGGCCACCGCAACTCCATCTCAACGGCCGATTTTTTGGATTGGCAGCGCGAAAGCTCGGCCTTTCAGGATCTGGTCGCCTGGAGCAACGGCACTTATAGCCTCTCGTCGTCGAGCCGCCCCGAAGTGCTTACCGCACGAATCGTTTCGCCGGACTTTTTCACCATGCAGGGGATTCCGATTGCGCTTGGTCGCGGCTTTTTGGCTGCGGAAGGCACACCAGGCAACGATCACGTTGTCATCATGACGCATCGACTATGGCAAACGCGCTTTGGCGGCGATCCTTCGATCGTAGGCCGACAAATACGCCTGAATGGCGAGTCCTACGCGGTTGTCGGCGTGCTTTCCGCGGGAATGTCTGACCGCTTCGAATCTCAGATTTTTATCCCGCTCGCGTTCATCCCGCAGCAGATCACCCGCGACTATCGCTGGCTTGTCGTGATGGGGCGCCTTAAGCCGGGCGTCAGCATCGCGCAGGCAAACGCAGACATGGACTCGGTCACGCACCATATGGCGGAGACCTATCCCGCTTCCGACGGCGGCTGGAGTGCTCGCGTCGAGGCGCTGAGAAACGATTTCACAGGCCAGGACACGATCAAAGACCTCTGGTTGCTTCTCGGCGCGGTCGGTTTTGTTTTGCTGATTGCTTGCGCCAACGTCGCGAACCTGCTGCTCGCGCGTGCGACCATCCGGCGGCGGGAAGTTGCCATTCGCTCCGCATTGGGCGCAACGCGCTCACAACTTTTCACGCAATTTCTCGCAGAAAGCCTCGCGCTTTCGGTCATTGGTGGTGTACTGGGTATCGGGCTCGCATGGGCGCTGCTCCACGCGATCGTTGCTCTGTTGCCGCCCTACTCGATTCCGACCGAAGCCGACGTAAGCCTGAATTTGTCGGTGTTGGTCTTCAGCGCGGTGGCGACTTTGCTCGCCGGCGTTTTGTGCGGATGCGCTCCTGCGTGGCAAAGCTCGCATCGTAGTCCGAACGATGTTCTCAAAGAGGGCGGCCGCACCGGTGCCGGCGCGGGCCGTCATGGAGTTCGCCGTGCGCTGGTCGTCACCGAATTTGCGTTGGCGCTCGCGCTACTCTCTGGCGCTGCACTTATGCTGCACAGTTTCTGGAAACTGGCCCGCGCCGATCTCGGCTTCCGGCAGGACCACCTGCTCACATTCCGATTGCCCGTCGGCGCTACGCGCCTTTCGAACGCCGATCAAATCAACGCGTTCTATCGCCAACTGCTCGATAAGATCGAAGCGATTCCGGGCGTCTCGTCAGCCACCGTCGCAACCGGCGCGCCGATTCTCGGAGATTTCGGATCGAAGAGCTTCAGTGTCGCTGGACATTCGTCCGACGACCCGTCGTCGCGTCCAAGCGCAGGGTTCACGATGGTCACGCCCGGTTATTTCCGCACGTTTGGAATTCAGATCACGCAAGGCCGGGGCTTCACCGATCAGGATTTGGCGGGAGTCGTGCCGGTTATGATGGTCAACCAAACTCTGGCACATCGTTATCTTGCGAATGTCGATCCGCTCGAGCAGCAACTCTTCATTCGACCTTCGATTCCCGGCACTCGGACTCTCGCCGATCCGGTCGAATGGCGGGTGGTCGGAGTATTTCGCGACGTACCGAGCGCCGACCCCGGCTCGAATCAAACTCCCGAAGTATTGGTCCCTTTCTGGCAGAATCCCTGGCCGGGGGCGGACATCGCGTTGCGCACGACCGGAAATCCGGCCGACGCCACCAATAGCGTCGCGGCCATCGTGCAATCGGTTGACCCCGACTTGGGCATCGACCGCGTGCGGACGATGGACCAGATCATCGACGAATCGCTCTCGGGCTACCGCTTTGCTACCGTGCTCTTCGCCGGCTTCGCCGGTGTAGCGCTGATGCTTGCCGCGATCGGCATCTACGGCGTTATGTCATTCGCTGTTTCGCAACGCACCAATGAAATCGGGTTGCGCATGGCGCTCGGCGCCGCGCCACGGCGGGTGCTCTTGCTCGTCCTGCGCGAAGGAATGACACTCGCGCTCATCGGCTTGGCTGTTGGACTTGGGGGTGCGTATGCGGTTGGCCGCCTGATGGAATCGACGCTTTATCAAGTGACCGCCATCGATCCGCTCGCAATCGGCGCTGTGGCAATCGTACTCCTGGTCTCCGCTGTCGCTGCGTCGCTCATTCCCGCCCGCCGTGCGATGCGCGTCGACCCGATGGTCGCTCTGCGACACGAATAATCCGCTCGAAATTCGGTTGGGAGTCGAAAAGGCGATAACGAGGCGCGGAGAGAACCCCTCGCAACTTTTTTGACTACCTAGGGTTGTGTCCCTCCAGCGTACAATCCCGGCAACGCTGAAATCTGGGGGGTCGTTCTATGGGCCGTCTTCGATGGCTCGGCGTGGTCACGTCGGGCTTTTTTTCTGCGTTTCTCTGCGGATGCGGGGGCGGAAGTCCGCCTACCGTTAGCATCGTATCCTCTGACCCGAGCGTGCTGGCGGGCGGCACTGACAATTTGACCGCATCTGTCACCAACATGTCCTCGGCGACGTTCACCTGGTCTGTGAACGGCGTTCCCGGTGGCAATTCGACCGTCGGTACGATTGCGGGCAGCGGATCGATCGCGATCTACACCGCGCCGATGAGCGTCCCCGGAACTCCCCAAGTCACGATCGAAGCCGCCGTTTCCACAAGTTCGAATGTTTCCGGCTCCACCACGATAACGGTCCAGAGCGCCGGCCTTTCTGCGAACGTCGCCGACCGATTCCTCGAGCAAACCACCTTCGGGCCGACTAGCGCGCTCATCGCGCAGGTCGAGCAGACTGGCTTGCAGAATTATCTGACGAATCAGTTCAACATGCCGGTTACGGTGTATGCCGATCCTGCAGCGAGCGAGACGAATCTGACGCCGCTGCAGCAACGCTATTTCGTACAGCTGATCACCGCACCCGACCAATTGCGCCAACGTGTCGCGTTTGCTCTCGCGCAGATTTTTGTGATTGCGGGCGACAAGATCAACACGCCGCAGGGGTATACCCCTTACCTGAATCTGCTCGAGAACGACGCGTTCACCAACTATCGCCAGATCATGCAGGACGTGACGCTTTCCCCGGCGATGGGCCACTACCTGGATATGGTGAATAACGACAAGCCCAACACGACGACCGGCACGCACGCGGACGAAAATTACGCGCGTGAAACGATGCAGCTGTTTTCGATCGGGCTCTCGGAGTTGAACGAGGACGGGTCGGTCCAGATCAGCGGCGGAGCACCGATACCGACGTATACCCAGGATACGGTCGAGGCGTTTGCGCGAGCCTACACCGGATGGACATATCCGACGATGCCGGGCGCGACGCTGCAAAAGCACAACCCGGCGTACTGGACCGGGCCGATGGTAGCGTTTGAATCAAACCACGACGAAACCGTGAAACAACTGCTGACCTATTCGGGCGTGGCGAACAGCGGATCGCTAGCGGCTGGCCAAACCGCCGAACAGGACCTTTCCGGCGCGATGGACAACATTTTTAATCATCCCAACGTGCCGCCATTTGTTGCGCTGCGGCTCGTGCAGCATCTTGTGACCAGCAATCCGAGCCCGGCCTACATCCAGCGCGTGGCGGATGTGTTCAAAAACAACGGATCGGGCGTTCGCGGCGATATGAAAGCTGTGATCACCGCGATTCTGATGGATCCGGAAGCGCGGCGCGGCGACTCGCCCGCGACGGCCGTCGCAGGTGACGGGCATTTGCAGGAGCCGATCCTTTTCATGACCGGTTTGCTGCGCGCATTTGGCGCAACGACCGACGGAGCGAACCTTGCGGGGCAGGGGTCGTCGATGGGCGAGAACGCGCTCTTCTCACCGAGCGTTTTCAATTTCTATTCTCCATTTTTCGCGACGACCACAGGCCATCCGGCTCCTGAATTTCAGTTGCTGACGACGGCGACCGCGCTCGCGCGCGCGAATTGGGTAAACACCTTCGCTTTCGGCTCGATTGGAACGACCACCACGATTGATTTTTCGGGCTACGGCGCGCAGGCGGCGAGTCCTAGCGCGCTGCTCGCGAATCTGAACACACTGATGATGCACGGCACGATGTCCGCGGATATGCAGAACAGCATTCTGACCGCGATGCAGTCGGTGCCAGCGGGAAGCACGCAAGGAGTGACGCAGGCCAAGACGGCGATTTATCTGATCGCCTCTTCATCGCAGTACCAGGTTTACCACTAGGACCTTTTCGGAAATCGGGGCGCGGGAGGAAACATGAATCTCGAACAGAGGGTTTCGCGCAGGAGTTTCTTTCGGGCGAGCTGCTGCACCGCGGCGTCCTTTGCGCTGACTGCAACGCTCGGGCGGCTGAATCTGATTCACGCCTACGCGGCCGGCGCGACCGACTACAAGGCACTGGTCTGCATTTTCCTTTTCGGCGGCAACGACGCGAACAACATGATCGTGCCGAACGATAACGCGGGCTACCAGAACTACGCGACGATTCGTTCGACACTTGCGTTGCCACAGACTTCGATCCTGCCCATCGTTTCCAAGACGACGAATGCATCGGGCGAGAATATGTACGGCCTGCATCCCAACATGACCGGGTTGCAAGGACTCTTCAGCGGCGGGCAGATGGCCGTGCTCGCGAACGTGGGGACTCTGGCACAGACGCTGACGCGTGCCCAATATCTGGCCGGCACCTCCAGCACGGTGACCCTGCCGCAGAATCTTTTCTCACATTCCGATCAGCAATCGCAGTGGCAGACGGCGCAGTTCACCGGATTCAGCGCGACGGGATGGGCCGGACGCACCGCAGACGCTTTGCAATCGCTCAACGCGGGGTCGAGTTTTCCGCCGATCACCTCTGTCGCGGGAGGCGCGATTCTTTGCAGCGGCGCGCAGACGCAGCCCTACGCGCTCTCGCCAGGAAATTCGCCGGGACTTACCGGCTATAACGGGTCTGGCGCTTCGAACGGTCGGCTCGTCGCATTCCAACAGTTGTTGAATCTGGATTCCGGCGTCACGCTCGTGCAGGACACCGACTCGGTGATGAACTATTCGCTCGAGCAGAGTGCCACGCTCGCTTCGGCGCTGAAGAGTCTGCCAGCGCTGCAAACGGCGTTCCCGACAACCTCAATCGGCAACCAACTGAAACAGGTGGCGCAAATCATTCAGGCGCGGTCGACGCTGGGCCTGGCGCGGCAGATTTTCTTTTGCTCGCTGGGCGGATTCGACACGCACGCGACGCAGTTGCCAACGCAGGTGAACCTTTTCTCGGAGCTCGATCCGGCGCTCACGGCGTTTTACAACGCGACCATCGAATTGGGCGTGCCGCAGTCGGTCACATCGTTCACGCTTTCGGATTTCAGCCGCACGTATCAACCGGGCTCGAACGGCGGCACCGACCACGCGTGGGGATCAAATCATTTGATCGTGGGTGGGGCGGTGCAGGGGGGCGACGTATACGGCACGTTCCCGACGTTTGCATTGGGCGGGCCAAACGACGCGGGGAACAACGGCCGCTGGATTCCTACGACGTCGGTCGATCAATATGGCGCAACGCTCGCGCAGTGGTTCGGCGTCGCGCCGGCGAACCTCGCTTCGATCTTCCCGAATCTGCCGGCGTTTACAACGCCGACCCTGACATTTATGGGTTGAAGAGCCGGGGGCCCGAGTGCGCCCCGTGCTCGCTGAAACACGCCTCCGAGTGTATCGCTGAGACATGGCGCGATGAACAGGCAGGTGTGCCGCGCGCTGCAATCGAGGGCAAGACCGACCTGGGCAAGGCCGACGTGCTACTCATGGCGAAGGGCAATCATGGGATCGACACGCGTGGCCCGGCGCGCGGGAATCCAGCAGGCGACCAGCGCGACGATCAGCAAGAGGGCAGCGGTTGAAGCAAACGTCAGAAAATCGTTTGGGCTGACTCCAAAAAGCTGGTTCGCGACGATTTTTGAAGAGACCAGCGCGGCGAAAACGCCGAGGGCGAGTCCAGGAAAGATCAGCAGCAATCCTTCCTTGGTGATAAGCCAAAGGACGCTTGATCGCTGCGCCCCAAGCGCCATACGAACGCCGATTTCCTGCGTGCGTCGCGAAACCCGATAGGCAAGCGTTCCGTACAGACCGGTGCAGGCAAGCAGCAGAGCCAGCGCGCCGAATCCGGCCGAGAGTTCGGCCACCGCGCGATTTTGGCGCAGAGTGTTGTCCACGACGGTTTTGAGGGGGCGCAAACTTGTGACGGGAAGATCCGCGGCTACCTGTTTCACGGCGGGGCGAATGGACTCCGCAACGGCCTGTGGATCACCGGCCGTGCGAACCTCAATGTCGCGAAGATAGCCCGCGTTGTGCGAGTCCGCATCGGGCACCTGTAAGGCGGCAGCAAACTCCATCGGCGGTACCGGGTCGCGCAGCGAATAGTAACGCGCGTCAGCGGCGACGCCGACGATCGTCATCGACTCCTTTGGATTAAAAGGCGAGCCGAGCGAGAACCTCATTCCCACGGGATTCACACCGGGAAAGTATTTGCGCGCCATCGTTTCGTTGATAACGGTTACGAGCGGCAGGCCCGCGCGGTCTTCTGCGCCGATATCGCGACCTAGAAGAATCGGGATTCCTTCGGTCTCAAAATATTTCGGACCGACGAGTTCCTTTTCCACGATAGCCGTGCGGTCGGTGATCGGCGGTTTGCCTTCGATTGCAAAGTTGCTGCTCCAGGAACTGCCGGACAGCGGATTGTAGTTATCCAAGGTCGCGGAACGGACGCCGGGAATCGCTTCAAAGCGTGCGATCAATGACTGATAGAGAGGCGGCGTTTGTTCGGGTTGGTAGCCTGCGCGCTGAGGATCGATGCCCACTACCAGAATGTGGTCTTCGTCGAATCCGAGTTCCTGGTCGGCCAATTTCTGAAACGTGCGTACGAAAAGTCCGGCCGCGATCAGCAGAACGACCGAGCCGGCAATCTGAAACACGACAATTCCATTGGGCAGATTGAACCGCAGTGGCGAGTTCGAGGAACCTTTCATTGGGGCGGCCAAGTCCGCACGGCCGGCGCGCAGCGCCGGTACGAGGCCGAACAGAACTCCAGCGACGAGTGAAACACCGATCGAGAAACCAAGCACCTTCGTGTCGAGCGAACCTTGCGCAAGACCCGTGTTGCCGGTCACGAGCAGAGCGAGCCCCTGCGCGCCCCATTTCGCCGCAAGAATTCCGAGCGCGCCGCCGATGATGGCAAGCAGCAGGCTTTCGGTCAGCAACTGGCGGATCAATCTGCTTCGGCTGGCGCCGACCGCCAGGCGCACGGAAATTTCCCGTTCCCGCGCCGCCGAACGGGAAAGCAAAAGGTTGGCGACGTTCGCGCAGGCCATGAGCAGCACGATTCCCATCACGACCGACAAGATTTGCAGAGCTTGCGAATATTGGAGGCGAATATATGAAATGCCCCCTGCTCCGCCTGAAAGCTGGATGTGTGAATTGGCGATGTCCTGATCTGTTTCGCCATAGCGTTCGGTTTGCCCGTGGAGCAACTGATTCAGTTGCACGTTTACGACGGCTTCGGCTTGCCGCAACGTGACGCCCGGTTTCAGCCGCCCAACGAAGTTGAGCCAATATTCGTGGGGTTCTTCGGTGAAAATCCTGCCCGGAATGACCTCCGGCTGTCGCGCCAGGGTGATCCAGAAGCTCGGCGAAAAAAAGAAGTTCATCCCGGAGAATCCGCGTGGCGCGACACCCACGATCGTGAACGGAATTCCGTCAGCTTCGATCGTTTCGCCGATTGCGGCGGGATCATTGTGGAATCTCTGCGTCCAGTAGCCGTAGTCCAGCACGGCCACCGGCGCGGAGGAGGCTCGGTCGTCATCGGGCGACAGCAATCTTCCGGCTGCGGCGCGGATGCCGAGGAAGGGGAAGAAATTTCCCGAGACCATCGTGCTACGCGCCGATTCCGCCAGTTGGGCGCCTGCGATGTGAACGCTGAGTACCGTACGGTCAGTCTGATAGGCCGCGAGTTCTTTGAACGACTGGTTGTGATCGCGGAAGTATTCGTAGTCGTCACTCGAGAAACGCTGCCAGGTGCCGGTTTGGACGCCGGACATGCCGCCCATGGAAGTCACCTCGGAAAACAGCACGAGCTCGTGCGGGTTCGCTGCGGGAAGCGTATTCAAGAAAACGGTATTCACAAGACTGAAGATCGCAGTATTGGCGCCGATGCCGAATACGAGCGTCAGGATGGCGACGGCGGCAAACCCGGGATTCCGCCCCAGGACGCGCAGTCCGAAGCGGGCGTCTTGAGAGAAAGCGTCGAGTGAGCCAAGCAGGCGCGCCGGGGCGGATTTCATCGTGGCACGTGAACCCGGAGTGGATGATACCGAATTCATTTTCTTGGCGCCAGTTCGCCGCGGGTTATTTATGCGCGGTTGGCGCGAGTTGGTGAAGGAAGGCGGCGAGTTGTTCGTACTGGTCGCTGGCGATGTAATCGACGCCGGCGGCGGCTGCGGCGCGCCAGCGCAGTTTCGCGGCGGCGAGAGTGCCGAAGTCGTATTGACGGAACCAGCCGCGGCAACTGAGTTCGGCGGCGGTGGCTCCATCGAGCGTGTAGAAACGAATCCAGAGATTTTGCGTGTGGGCATATTGCACGAGGCTGCGCAGGCGCTTTTCGTCGTCGGGCGTCCAGTCGCCGGCCTTTGTCTGGCCGCCGCGTTCGACGACGCCCCACGGATTATTCCACCACCGGCGATAGTTTGAGGGCTTGCCGGCTTCGATTACCTCAGGCGCGGCCATGGGATCCTGCGTGTTGGTGCGGACGGCTCCGAAAACCAGAAGACGGTCGCCGACCGGAACGCGGTCTTCGAAAATCTTTGCCTGGTTGTCGGATTCGCCCGTGAGGACCAGGAGGGGCTTCACGTCGAGCGGTTGCATGGCGGATTCGTCGGCTTCGCGCGGAGCGGTGGTGATCCAATCGCGATATTTGCTGAGCAAGTCCCAGATGGCGATGAGGTGATCGGGCTCTTCGGATTTCAGGTCGAGATTGAGGGTGATGAGCGGCCAGTTGGATTTGTTGCCGTCTTTGAGAGCATTCCCCATGATCGGGCGGATCTTTTCGAAGAAATACTTGTCCATGGTGAGTTCAGCGCCGGTGGCGGGAGCGCCGTGCGAGAGAACCGACCAGGATTTTCCCGTGTGCGGATCGGTATACCAGAGCAGATCCTGTTCGATGGCGAGCGGAGTGCCGGCCGAGAGTGCGCGGTCGATCCGGTCGGTCCACCATTCGTAATAGGGGTAGCAATTGTGGGCGTCCATGATGCTGCGCGTGCCGGGTTTTGCGGCGTTTGGCGATGTGGCGCCGCCAAGAGGCAACGCGATAAGTGCGGTCAAGAGAAAAGCGGTGATGCGGCGGGCGCAAGTATCGAATGACAAGTCTTTCTCCTCTCGCGGCGCTGCCGCTACGCGATTCCCGGCAGCCAGCGCCAGCGAACTCGCTGCATGTATGCGCTGTATCCTGCATCAGAACGCAGATAGTGTCCTTCGGCAACGCTTTTTAGGCAGAACCAGAAAATTCCGAGCGTGACCAGCACGGCGTTTCTCAGCGAATACGAACGCAGACCGACGGCCACATAGCCGAGGCATAGCGATGTATAGATGGGATGTCGCATGTATCGGTACGGCCCTTCGGTGACGAGCGATCGCAAGGCGGGCAGCAGCCCGATGTTGCGCCCGAGACTTATGCGCGCCCACAACTGAGAAGTGCGCCGAGAATTCCGACCGATGTCGATATCCAGTCGGGGGCGATTGGCCGGCCCCGATTGAGCAAGGCGAATGCGACCACGCCCCAGTAACTCTCGACGACCATCAATATCCAAAACCACGGGTTCGCTGTGACTCGTTGTGGTGAGCGGCGAATCACCATCGTGCTCATGAAGACCAGAAGACTGATCGAGAGAACTATTCGTGGCACATCCAGTCCGAATCGTTTGAGCGAAGAGTAAGCCAGCCATGCGAACGGAACGATCGCTGCGATCCCGACGATCCTGTCCACCCACGGAATTCTCATGAACGCGAGCGGATCTCGCGCGGGCGTTGCCCGGATAACTTGCGAGGAGGGGGCCGACATATTGACCTCCGCGATCTGAATTTTCTACCGCACCAGGATTCCCAGGAGAACCGCGAGGAAAACGATGGGGCACAGGAGTTCTATCGCATGCCGGTTCGGAGGACAAGCTGACGAATTGCCGGGTACGTCAATGAGCGATTTGCGTGGGCTATTTCAACTTCGCAAAGCATGTTGCGGCGGCTTGGGTCAGGCGATTTAGTTCACCGAGCAGAATGGGTTCTGGCGCCGACTTGAAGTTGAAGCAAGTTTTTCCCTGCATTCTTTTTTTTCAGCTCGGGCGAATGCGGCGGCGAACTCGTCTCCCATGAGCGGATTGTATATCGAACACTGGTTACCGCCGCGCTGCGGCTATGGAAATCCCCTGCAGGGCCCTGCGCGACAGAATCCTCCGCGCAGGGCCGCAGCAGCCAGAGGGGAACGCGTCGCAACTCACCCGAGCTTGTTTGCGACGCTACGTGCCGCCAGGGAAAGCATCAGGCGTGAGGTGCCGCTGAAGAGCATGCTCACCCCCACAAGGAGTCCAATGGCCCAAACGCTGCTCGACGGCCACGCGCGCCAGATCATCACGGCCAGAATCAGCGTGATGACGCCGTCGAAAAATAACCAGCCGGATCCACCAAGGGGCCGCAAACTGAATCCCAGGACGAATTCCAGCACCGCTTCCAGGGTCAGGTAGACCGCAAGAGCAATCGTGAGCGACGCCAAGCCCGCAACCGGATGCACGAGCAGATACACACCCGTGGCCAAATAGAGAATTCCCACCAGGACCTCCCAAAGGAAGCCTCCGGCGGTCCGCGTGTACCACGAATAGACGATGTGAACGCCTCCGCTGAAGACCAGGAGCCACGCGACCACGACGTCGACGGCCACTCCTGCGGCCATCGGCGCGGCGATCGCCAGCAACCCCGCGACAATCATGAGAATGCTAAGCGCAATGGATAGTCCAATCGACTTTTTTACAAATGGTACGGCCATCGTCGTGCCCATCGTTCTCTCCTCTCATCGTTGGAGGTTTCACTCACCCCCAAATCGCACCCGAAGGCATTGATGCCCGGCGTGACGCGGGAGGTGCAAAATTTCTTGCGTACTGTCGGGGCAACGACTTGGGCGAAACCGGGCCTCCCAGCACGGGAGGAGGATGTTCAATACGCGTTTCCGGAAAAGATGATGTCTTTCTATCCAAGGCGACGGTTTCGAGCTTGTTACAAATCGGAATAGGGAAGAAGCGAGTACGAGCAGCGTGTTTTGTGTTGTTTCTTTTCGCCTTCAGTCCGCGTGAGCGTCCTGGGTATCGACAACGCCGGGATTGGTGGCGCGGCGAGAGGCGCTGGTGATGCGGCCCCAGGCGGTAGTCTTCCAATTGTCCGCAATTTCGCGGGGCAGGATGAAGGGCGGGAGTTCGATGGCGAAGCGGCCCGCAAGTGACAGCGCGAATGGTTCGTACAGAGCGCGAAGTTTTTCCATCTTGGCGATTGCTTCGGGCGTATCCATCAGTTGAAATTCGGTATGTGCGAGAGCCGCACGGAGACGCTCGAGTTCTGCACCCGGCAGGCGGTCAGTGGCGGTATTGGGCGCGGCGTTGAAAACTTGGGCCAGATCGACAATGGTGTGGCGGCAGACGGCGAATGTGAGTCGCGCCTGGCGTGCGACCGCGCCGCTGTGGTTCGACACGAGGATGGCGCAAGCATCGAGAACGGCGACGATCGCGCCGAGCCAGGACTCGTTGTTGTGTTGTGAGCGAAAGTAGCAGACGACAGGATACGAGATGTGGCTTTCGAGAATTTCGGCTGCCGCGCGTTCCCAACCGTGGAGAAGCCTTTCAAGATCGCGGGCACCGTCGGTGCCCGCGTGGCGGCGGAGCAGTTCGGCAGCGGTGGGCGGCGATCCCGCGCGCGCGTCGAGAAGAACCGTGTTCACTTCGCGCCGCGAGAACACCTGATAGATCACTGGCAAATAGCTGAGCACCAGTGCCAGGAAACCGAAACCAAGTCCGCTTTCAAGAACGACCGAAAGGCGCTGGACCGACGAGTGCGGGACCACGTCTCCGATGCCGAGCGTGAACATCGTCGTACCGCTCAGATAGACGCATGTCTCAAGGCTCGGCGCGAGACCCGCCCGGACACCCTCCGAGTAATAGATCAGCCCAAAGCCGAAAACGATCGCAAGCGCCCACAAAACAAAAAGCATCAGAAGCGAGAGCGGTCCGAAAAAGCTGAGGAATGTCTCGCGCCGAGACGCTTTCTGGATGTGTCGGGCCCACCAGCGCCATGCGAACCACGTGCTGCGGTAATAGAGGACCGCGAGACGAAAGCGGCGCGTCACCCTGCGAGGCAGGACGACGGTCTCAAACGCCTCCCACAGCACGTTGGCAATGATGGCGATCCCAATGATCGCCGGAAGTATCATGCTGCCTGCTCGAGCATGGCATTGAGCGTGATTTCGGCGTTGAGCACGCGCGAGACCGGGCAGTTTGCCTTCGCACCCGCTGCGGCGGCCTGAAAGGCTTCGTTGGAAATGCCAGGAATGCGCGCGGCAAGGTCGAGGTGAACTTTGGAGATGGTCCAGCCCGCGTCGAGCTTTTCCAGCGTGGCCTTGGCCGTAACCTTGAGCGATTGCGGAGTGAAGTTCATCGTGCCGAGCTGCGCCGAAAGCGCCATCGCGAAGCATCCGGCGTGCGCGGCGGCGATGAGTTCTTCCGGGTTTGTGCCTTTGCCGTTCTCAAAGCGTGTCGAGAAAGAATATTGAGTGTCCTGCAGGACTCCGCTCGCGGTGGAGATGACGCCTTTGCCTTCCTTGAGTGAGCCCGTCCAAACTGCGGTTGCTGCGCGTTCCATGTGAGTCTCCCTTCGGTTGAAGCTTAAAAGTAAACTGCAGATTCCTCATTTCGTTTGTGATGACAGCGTAATTCCAATGCTCTACGGTACCAAGACGATTTTGCCTGCAGCGCCGCCCTCGCGAATGACGGCGTGGGCGCGCGCCGCTTCGGCGAGCGGAATCTCCTGCGCGATTACGGGGCGCAGGGTCTTGTTTTCGAGACCCTCCGCGAGCGCCGAATGGATGCTGTAAAGGTCGGGCGGCGACACATTCGAGAGCGACATACCGAGAATTGCGGCATCGCGGGCCATGATGTCCCGCGGAGTGATCTCGACGTTGCCGTTGCTGCCGATGACCACGACGCGTCCTCCGTGGGCGAGCAAGCCAAGATCGCGGGTGAGATTCGGCACCGACATGAATTCGATGATCACGTCGTAGCCGCGTCCGCCGGTAAGCGAGAGAGCTTTGTCGAAATGATCGGGCGATTTGTGATCGAGTGTTTCGTGGGCACCTTCTGCCTTGACCAGCGCCCGGCCACGATCACTGCCGGCGGTACCGACGACGCGCAAACCCGCGGCGCGCGCCAACTGTGTGGCGGCGATGCCCGTGCCGCCCGATGCGCCGTGGACGAGGACCGTTTCTCCGGCGCGAGCCTGTGCGCGCTGGAAAAGGCCGCGATAGGCCGTGCCGTAGGGAACACCGACGGCCGCGCCTTGCGCGAACGAGACGCGATCGGGCAGGGGGAAGACGTTCGTCTGGTCGCAGAGAGCTTGCTCGGCGTAAGTTCCGCTCAGACTCCCTGCGACATAGACGCGCGCGCCAGGCGCGTAGCGCTTTGCGTCTTTGCCGACCGATTCGATCGTGCCCGCGCCGTCGGTGCCGGGCGTATAGGGCAGGGAGGGCTTGCGTGCGTATGTACCGGCGCGAATGTAGGTCTCGACGGGATTCACGCCCGCGGCGCGAATGCGGATGACGACCTCGCTAGCAGCCGGCTTCAACTCCGGAACGTCTTCAAGCTTGAGAACTTCTGGACCGCCGAACTCTCTTACGCGAATAGCTTTCATGAGACTCCCTCGATTCGATTCAACGGGCGTCGGAAGGTTGCGGAGAATATTGCGGCGGCGGGGGCGCATCGCGGCGGTCGTCGCCAAGTACGGCCCGGAAACTGGTGTCCACGCGACGCAACATGCCACCGTGAAAGTTTTCGAAAATGCCGAACAGGAAGAACGGCACCAGAGCAGCGAGCACCCAGAGCTTGGCACGCGGAGGAACCTTTGCCTCCGGTTCCCAGCGGAAAAGACGGCGCGAGATTTCAAAACAAACCAGCACGGTAACCGCCAGGCCCAGCGTATCGGTGGCGAAATCGCGTGAAGCGATCACGCCGGTCGAGGAAGCTTCAAGGCCCGTCGCGAGATACGTGGCGGGCGAAAACAGCGTCGCGTGCTGGATCCAGCGCGGAAGCGCGGTGAGAGGGACGGTCGCCCCGGAGAGAAACAGGAAGCCCATCCAGATCAGCTGATTGATGACCTGCGTTTCCTGCATGGTATTGGTCACGCTTGCGACGATCAGCCCGAAAGCGGAGAACGCCGCCGATCCGAACGTGGCGAGAACCACCATCGCCCACGGATTGCCCCAGTTTGTGATGTGAAGGACCCAGCGGCAGACCATCACTTCCACCAGAAGCGTGGGGATTGCCATCACATAGTTGGAAAGAATGCTGGAGGCCAGCATCGGGCCCGCTCCGACCGGCGCGAGTCGGAAGCGGCGCAAGATGCCCTGTTCGCGGAAGGTGACAAGCTGGACGCTGAGTCCCCAGAAGCTACCCATGACGGTGACGGTGAGCAGGGCTCCCAGAATGTAATTGCTGACCGGTCCTCCGCGCTCCTTGATGAAGATTACCGCTCCGATCAGAAAGAGCATCGGCATCAGCAGGCTGAAAAACAGGAACAGCCGGTTCCGCGCCGCGAGGCGGATGCGAATTTTTGTGAGCGCCCAGGTGGCCATCATTCGCGTAGCCTCCGTCCGGTGAGCTCGACGAAGACGTCTTCGAGCGACGGCGAAAACATTTCGAGGCTCTGGAGTTCGTTGCCTTCGGCTTCGAGCTGCTTGACGAGCGCGACGATGGTTCGAGGCGGCTTCGAGGAATGCATGGTGTAAGCGCCATCGATTTCGCGCCAGTCCGACACGCCTTCGATATGGGCGAGCGCACCGTTTGCGAGCGGGCGGGCGAGGCGGACTTCGATGCGCGTCCTGTCGGCCGAGCCGCGCTTGAGTTCGCGCGGCGTGCCGTGAGCGATCACGCGGCCCGCGTCGACGATAGCGACACGGTCGCAAAGACGCTCGGCTTCTTCAATATAGTGCGTGGTGATGAGGACGGTCTTTTTCGAGCGCTTGAGATTTTCGATGATGTCGTAAATTTCGCGGCGCACTTGCGGATCGAGGCCCGCGGTCGGTTCGTCGAGAAAAACCACTTGCGGATCGTTGACCAGCGCCATCGCGAGTGCGAGGCGCTGCTTTTGGCCGCCGGAGAGGTCCTTGTAAAAGGATGTGCTCTTTTCCTGAAGCGAAAAGCGAGCGAGAAGTTCGGATGTGTCCGCATGCTTTTCGTAGAGCTCGGCGAAAAGATCGATCGCCTCTTTCACGCGGATTTTATCGGGGAGATTCGTCTGCTGAAGGATGCCGCCGATGCGTTCCTTGAAATGATTTCCGGCTTTCTGGGGATCGAGGCCGCAGACGCGAACTCTTCCTTTGTCCGGAGTGCGAAGGCCTTCGAGGATTTCGACGGTGCTCGTCTTGCCCGCGCCGTTCGGACCGAGCAGACCAAACACTTCGCCTTGCTGAACGGCGAAGCTCACGCCGCGAACCGCTTCAACCGGGCCGTAGCTTTTGTAGAGATCCTCTACTTCGATGACTGGCGCGGACAAGTGATGATCCTTATGTTAGTTGGGAAGCTAAATTCTACATCACCTGAGCGCGCGGGGCGAATCTTCGGGCGGTCGACTTCAATTCGGCAACGGCCGTTCGACGTGGTCGACTGCGAGCACGCTTACCGCCGCGGTGTCCGATTTCAGCTCGAGGCCTGCACATTCGCGCAGAGCGGTTGGAGGCGAAGGCAGTGGGGAATTCACCGAGTTGTCGCCGGCCCACTGAAAGAGATATCGAGAATTTCCAGCGATGTCGGTTTTGTCGACCACATGGCGATCCACC
>DATMLZ010000130.1:0-6929 GCA_035569955.1 Candidatus Acidiferrum sp. | reverse complement strand
CCTTTTCTCTTCTGGGCCCACATGTCTCTTGAGAGGGATGCCGCGGGGATCGTTACCGTGTATGTGAACAACCACAACGTCGATCCAAATCTCCTCACGCAAGTTGCGGGATTGGTTCTGATCGCGGCGATCGGCGTGTGGTCGGCCGGACGCGCCGCGCGTTATTGGCACAAGGACGACCCTCAGCAAGTGGTAATTGACGAGGTCTCGGGGCAGCATCTGACTATCCTTCTCGGCTGCGCGCTTCCCATTTCGCGCGTGACGCAGCCGACCTGGCAGCCGTCGATTTGGGGCTATCTTGCGCACGATTCGACCCTCAACTGGAAATATCTGTTGGCGGGTCTTATACTTTTTCGAGTGTTTGATATTTGGAAGCCTTTTCCCGCGCGGCAGGCCGAGTCATTGCCCGGCGGCTGGGGAATCATGGCAGACGACTGGGTTGCGGGCATCTACGCGGCGGTCGGGTTGTGGATCGCGCGGGCGGGCGGGCTGTAACGCAAAGATACGATGAACGCTGCGCCAAAAATCGAAAGTGTGAAACCGGCGGCGGCCCTGCCGGGCGGGGAAATCTCCATCCACGGCACGGGATTCAGTGCGCGCAATGGCTCGCGACCCCAGGTGCAGTTCGGCGGCACCGAAGGAAGCTTGATTATCGCTGCGGAGAATTTCTTGGTCGCCCGTGTGCCGGATGGCGCAGGCGGGGGAGCTGTGCGTGTGCGGATGGGCGCCGCCGAAAGCGCTCCGTTTCCGATGGCTCTTGGCGTCCAAATCGCCGACAATCTGCATCCTGTGATGAATCCAGCCGTCGATTCGAGCGGCAACGTGTTCGTCACCTTTAGCGGACAGCGCGGCCAGAAAGTGCCTGTATCACTCTACAAAGTGACCGCGAATCACTCGATCAAGCCGTTCATCACCGAATTGACAAATCCCACCGGCCTTGCGATCGATCGCGACGGATATCTCTTCGTTTCGTGCAGACACGACGGGACCGTGCATCGCATTTCGCCCGACGGTCACGCCATGCAGTGGATCGAAGGCATGGGCATCGCCACAGGCCTCGCTTTTGATAAAAACGGGAGCCTTTACGTAGGTGACCGCAGCGGGACTATTTTCAAGATCGGTCCGGACCGCGAGATATTTGTATTCGCAACGCTGGAGCCTTCGGTGGCCGCATACCATCTCGCGTTCAGCCCGGTGGGCGATCTTTACGTCTCGGGTCCAACGACTTCGAGCTTCGACCGCATTTTCCGGATCACGCCGGCCGGTGAAGTGAGCGTCTTTTTCCGCGGGCTTGGACGACCGCAGGGGCTGGCGTTCGATCGGACGGGCAATCTCTATGTCGCGGCGTCGCTTGCTGGCAAACGCGGGATTGTTCGCGTCAATCCGAACGCGAAAGCCGAGGTTGTCCTTGGCGGGAATAACGTCGTCGGACTCGCACTGCTTCCCACGCAGCGCGCCATGATTGTGACCAGTTCCGCTCTGTTTTCCCTCGATTGGGATATCGAGGGATTCTCTCCGAACGGGTAAAAATACCTGCATGTCAACCGAGGCGATGGCAGGGCCGCAGACCTCCGGCCCGCGCGGCCTGATCGCTGCGCCGTGGCATCTGCTCACTGTCCTCGGCGTGTTCGCATACTTTGCGGTATCTCAAGCCCAGCCAACACAGGGACAGGCTGCGGCGCCCGTTGTCGCTTCGAACGGGGCGATGATTCGCGCGTATCTGCTGAACATCGCAGAAGAAATTGGGATCGCTTCCTGGGTTTGGGCCGGAGTCCGGTGGAGTGGCGGGAATCTTCAAACGCTCACCGGCCGGAGCTGGACGAGTCTGCGCACCATAGTTGTCGACGTGGCGATTGCGGCGCTGTTCTGGATCGTCTGGGAATTCACCGCCTGGGCCGTTCATCGGGTTGTCGACCGCGTGCAGGCGCCAACGGCGCCTTATCAGCCTCCTGCGGGGCTCCTAGAAGTCTCTCTGTGGATCGCGCTTTCGATTGCAGCCGGGATCTGCGAAGAGATCGTCTTTCGCGGATATCTACAAAAGCAATTTCTTGGTGCGACCGGCAACCTCGCGCTCGCCGTTGTCTTGCAGGCTGCCGTATTCGGGTTCGCGCATACCTACCAGGGCTGGAAACAGGTCATTGTGATCTTTGTACTGGGCATTCTTTACGGGGTCCTGGCCGCTTCGCGGCGCAATCTTGGCGCAAACATGATGGCACACGCGTGGTCCGACATTTTCGAAGGCTGGCTGCGCCAGCTGTAGCCGGTTTTCGCTGGCGCCCTCCGGCTTGCGCGCGCTGCCGCTCATCGAGTACAACAAAATACTATGCGCGCGGAAATCATCGCTGTCGGATCGGAACTTCTCACCTCGGAACGGCTCGACACCAATTCCCTTTTCCTTACCGATCAGCTCAATCGTATTGGCATTCGCGTGATCCACAAAGTCGTCGTCGGCGATGGGCCGGAAGAAATGACATCGTCCTTTCAACACGCGCTCGAGCGCGCCGACGTGATCGTCAGCTCCGGCGGACTGGGGCCCACCGACGACGACCGCACGCGCACCACGGTCTCTGAGCTGCTCGGCCGCAAATTGTATTGCAACGACGAAATCCTGCGCCAGATTCAGGCGCGGTTTCGCCGTTACAACCGTCCGATGCCGGAAATCAACGCGCGCCAGGCGATGGTTCCCGAGGGTGCAACGATTTTGCCGAACCCCCGCGGCACCGCGCCCGGACTTTGGCTCGAAGCCAACGGACGCATCCTGATTCTCCTTCCCGGCGTACCCGCCGAGCTTCGCGCGCTCTTTGAACAGGAAGTTGCGCCGCGGCTCGCAAGAATTGCCCCGGCCGAACGGCTTTTCGTCCGCGAATTGCGGATTACCGGCTTACCGGAATCGGAGGTCGAGGCGCGCGTGCGGCCGCTGTATCCCCTCTATCCCGATATTGATGTGACAATTCTCGCGTCGCCTTCCGGCATTCAACTGCATCCGCGCATCTGGTCGAGCAGCGCCGCGCAAGCCGAAAAACTTCTCGAAGAGATTTCCGGACGCATGGCGCTCGTGCTCGGCGAAAATCTGGTTTCCGCGCACGGCGAAGCGATGGAGGAAGTTGTCGCGCGGCTGCTCGTCGAAAATCGCGCGACGATTGCCGTTGCCGAGAGTTGTACGGGCGGAATGCTCGCCGAGCACTTGACCAATCTGGCCGGAAGCTCGAACTATTTTCTCGGCGGCGTCGTTTGCTACAGCAACGAACTGAAGATCGGCATGGTCGGGGTTCCCGCAGACGTGATCGAAGCGAAGGGCGCGGTTAGCGCAGAAGTCGCCGCGGTACTTGCAGAGGGCATCCGCAAGAGCGCCCGGTCAACGATCGGCATCGGCGTAACCGGCATCGCAGGCCCCGGTGGCGGAACGCCCGAAAAACCGGTCGGGCTGGTATACATCGGAATCGCCGACGAATGCGGCCCGCGTGCGCACGAATTTCGTTTTTCGGCCAACGACCGCGACCGCAATCGCCAGATGGCTACGCAGGCTGCGCTCGATCTGGTGCGTCGGCGCTTTCAGTTTCCCGAGCAGCCAGCGCGGCCGCGATGAACGCGAGCCGGTGAAAGCCCATGGTGATCCGCCTTTTTGTCGCGCTCGAAATTCCCGACGAAATTCGCAACAGATTCGCGGATCTGATCGCGCAACTGAAACCAAAATGCCCGGCAGCAAAATGGGTCCGGCCAGAGTCATTGCACGTCACGCTGAAATTCATCGGGCAGACCCGCGAAGAAAAACTCAGCGTCATCAAGAGCTCGCTCGCGACAATTCACTCGCCGCGGCCGATCGACATGCACTTCGGCGGTCTCGGATTTTTCCCGAGTGAGAAGCACCCGCGCGTCTTTTGGTGCGGTGCGGAAATTTCGCCGAACGCCGCTCCGCTTGCGGCAGAAATCGACCGCGCGCTTGAAACGCTCGGCATTCCTCTTGAAACACGCGAGTTCAAACCGCACCTCACCCTGGCACGCCTCAATTCGGAGGATCGTCATCCCCCGAGCCGGTCCCAGGAATGCCTCGTCGCGATCACGGCCGCTGCCGGCCAATCAGCCAGCAAGAGCTTTGGCGCCACGCGTACTTCGGAATTTCATCTTTTCGAGAGCAAGCTGAAGCCGTCCGGTGCAGAATATATCTGCCTGCAGACGTTCCGGTTCGCCGAGGCGACCTCTTGAATACGCTTGCGCTCGCTGGCTCGGACTACATCGCGCTCGTCATACCGCTCGCTTATTTGCTCGGCTCGATCCCTTTTGGATTGCTGATCGTAAAGGCGGGCGGTGGCGACGACATTCGCAAGTCCGGCAGCGGCAATATCGGCGCGGCAAACGTGGCTCGCAATGCCGGCTACTTGGCGGGGATCCTCACATTGATCCTTGACGCGGCAAAAGGCTCTCTGGCCGTCTGGATCGCTTCGCGCGCATCGCACGGCAACATGCGCTGGATGATGGCCGCAGGTGTCGCCGCGGTCGTCGGGCATGTCTTTCCCGTATGGCTCGGCTTTCGGGGCGGCAAAGGTGTCGCGACCGGCCTCGGTGTATTCCTGATGATCCGCTGGGAGGCGGTCGCAGCGGCAGCGGCCCTGTGGATCATCATGGTCGTGTTCTGGCGCTATTCATCGCTCGGTTCGGTCGTCGCGACTGCGGCGTTACCAGCGTTTCTCTACGTCTTCTACGAACCGGGTTACGCGCCACCTGATTTCGTCACCTTTTCCGCGCTCTTCATCTCGCTGTTGATCCTGGTCAAGCACAAAGCCAACATCGAGCGCCTGATCGCCGGCCAGGAAAGCCGGCTCGGCAAGCGTAAATAGCGCCGAATCAATGCGAAATCAGCCTGTCCCGTCCCCCTGCTAAGTGTCTGTGTCCCTGTGGCTTATCCGGCACACCTGTACTTCCGGTCAAGTAGTGCTGGCCCGTCCGGTCGGCTAGCATTTTCACGGGTATTCCTGTGCGCAAACCAGCCTCACATTTTTCGCCGCGCAAACTGCGCCTGCTGTGGATGGTGCTGGGGGCGCTGCTGCTCGTCAGTGCCACGCCGCTGTGGCTCTATCACCGGCAAGTGTTAGGGCTGAGCGAACAGAAATTGCAAGACACAGAGCGCGTACAGCAGACCGAAATCACCCGTTCGCTCGCGAGCGAGACTCTTGAATTTGAACAGAGTGTCCGCCAACAGCTGCTCAGCCAGCGCCAGATGCTCACCCTCACGGGCTGGATCGACGACGTAAATGACACCGCCCACGCCCCGCAGATTTCCCGTCTGCTTCAGCAATTTGTCGAAAACGATTCGAATATTCTCTACGTCACGGCCGTCAACCGCGAAGCCAAAGGCCAATCCGCCGGCAGCTTCCACGCTGAACAGGATCCTTTCATGGACGCGGCTCTCAAGCGCGCGTTCACCTCAAGCTTTCAAGGATTCGATTCGGTCAGCGAGGCCTTCGGCGTTGGTCGTGACAACAAGCCCGCGCTTGTGATGTCGGTGCCTCTGAATTCCGACGGCCAGTTTTCCGGCATGTTCGCTGCTGTGATTTCGCTCGACAAGCTCGAGTTCCGGCTGCGCGACGCGAGCGAGCACAACCGCACCGTCTACATCGTCGACGCGCACGGCCGCCTTGTCGCGCACCCCGACTCGGAGGAATTCGTTCCCGGCCGCGACGTCAGCTCCGTTTTCCCCATCGTGAACCAGGTGGTTGGTTCACTGAAGGAAATGCCGGGCACGCTGAATACCATGTACTGGGCGCCGGGCAAGGACAAAAACCATCCCGTGCAGATGATCGGCACCTACAGCCCGATTCCTGAGCTTCGTTGGGCCGTGATCGCGCAGCGCAGCCTCGATGACGCTCGCGCCGACGCAGGTGTGGAGGAACTGAACGCCCAGGCGCTCAGCTTCGTGATGGTCGTCACGATCGTCGCGCTTTCGTTCGGATATCTGTTCGCTCTCGGAATCACGCGGCCCATTCAGGGCTTGGTGCATTCGACCCGCGCCATCAGCCGCGCCGAATTCCACGAACGCGTGCCGGTGCGCGGCGCCGCTGAAATCAGCGAACTCGCCGAAACGTTCAACCACATGGCGGGCGACATCGAGGAATACGTTCTCAAACTGAAGGACGCCGCCGCCGAAAACCGCGATCTCTTTCTTGGCTCGATCCGCATGATCGCGGCCGCGGTCGACGAAAAGGACCCTTATACCCGAGGCCACTCCGGCCGCGTGCAGAAATATTCCACGCTGATCGGAGATGCCATGGGCCTGAACGATCAAGACCTCGACACGCTCAGCATTTCCGCTCTGCTTCACGACGTCGGCAAGATTGGCGTCGATGACCGCGTGCTGAAAAAACCGGGCAAACTAACCGACGAAGAATTTGCTCTGATGAAGCAGCACACGGTGAAGGGCGCAAACATCATGCGCCCCGTACCACAATTGAAGGACATGCTGCCCGGCATCGAGCTCCACCACGAGCGCATGGACGGCAACGGCTATCCCTACGGCCTCTCCGGTGACCAAATTCCCATGATGGCGCGCATCATCGCGGTAGCCGATACGCTCGACGCGATTACCACAAATCGCCCTTATCAATCGGCAATGGACCTCGAATACGCGATGGATCGCATCCAGACACTGGCTGTCTCCAAGTTCGACGCGCAAGTTGTCGGGGCGCTGCAGTCCTGCGTTCGCTCCGGCCGCCTGCGGCTGACCAACAACGCGCCCGTCGCTGAAGTCGAAGTTAAATGAGAAAGTTGCTCGCGGTCGCCGTCGGTTTCCTCGTCCTAGTCGTCGCGAGCTTCGCCGCCTGCCACCTAATCTCTCTCGCGACTTTCCTTTTTGCTGGCACCGCAGTTCTGTTCAGCCAGGGTCGAACAATCAATCCTTTCGCCAGACGCAAAATATAAAGCGGTGCTGATGTGAC
>DATMLZ010000129.1:0-2844 GCA_035569955.1 Candidatus Acidiferrum sp. | reverse complement strand
CTTCCACTTTTTGCAAAACCTTGTGGCTGAAATTGCGGTAGATGCTGATCTGCACCGCGGGATACAGCCGGTGATATTCCGCGAAGATCTCCGGCAGCACGTACAGGCACGTCGCTTCGTTGGCGCCGAGGGCCAGCACGCCGCGCGGCGTGGTGGCTTTGTCGGCCACGGCGCGCTGCGATTCGGCGCGCAGATTCACCATGCGCACCGCATATTCAAACAATGTTTCTCCAGCCGAGGTCAACCGCACGGACTTGCGCCCGCGGTCGAAGAGTTTCTCGCCGTATTCCTGCTCGAGCTGGCGCACCTGCGCGCTAACAGCCGGCTGGGAGCGAAACAATTTTTGGCCGGCGCGGGAAAAACTGCCCAGTTTGGCGATTTCGATGAAAGTAGTGAGCTGGTCGAAATCCATATGTGAGTGCGGAATTATAGCAGAACACGGGCGTTCGTCGTCGATGAATCCAAAAAAACTATGGATTGGATCGCAAATCTAGATGGCGAATGGCTGGGGGACAACCGACGGAGAGAATGCTAAAATAGCGGCTTTCCGGCAAGGCGGTGAGGGGACGGCGTCAAAGTGTCTGGGACGCCGCGATTTTGTATCTGGGCGCGCTTTTCAAGCAAGCGCCGGAATCGATTGAGGAAAATCTCTATCCAATGGCTGATTCGGGTCGTCCGAATCGTCTGAACTTGACTGTATCAGGAGGAGTGGCGTTCCAGGAAAGCGGCTGAATCGAGTTGGCCCGAGCAAATCCGCGCGTTTGCCTGCTGACTTTGCCGCATTGGAATTCTTGATCCCGGCTCCTATGAGCGAACTCTACCCATTTCGGGGCATTCCGCCGGCGCAGGGATTGTACCGTCCCGAGCACGAGCATGACGCCTGCGGCATCGGCTTCGTCGCCAACATCGAAGGGCGGAAGTCGCACGATATCGTTCTCAAAGGAATTCAGATCCTCATCAACCTGACCCATCGCGGCGCCTGCGGGTGCGATCCGCAAACGGGCGACGGCGCGGGAATTTTGATCCAGATTCCTCACGCGTTCTTTGAGCGCGAAGCGGCGAGCCTGGGATTTTCCTTGCCCGCTCCCGGTGAGTACGGTGTGGGGATGGTTTTTCTCCCGGTCGATACGCAGGACCGGTTGATTTGCGAAGGCCTGATCGAAAAAATCGCGCGCGAAGAGGGCCTGACGGTGCTGGGCTGGCGCGACACTCCGATCAACGGGAACACGATTGGCCGTCTGGCGCGCGCGTCGCAGCCTTACATTGAGCAGGTATTCATCCGTGCCGGGACGGGCATGGATCAGGACGCGCTCGAACGCAAACTTTACGTCTTGCGCAAGCGCGTCGAATCGGCGGTTGCCGCGACCGATCTGAAGGAAAAAGACTTTTTCTACATTCCGTCGCTGTCTTCGCGAACAATTATTTACAAGGGATTGCTGCTCGCGCCGCAGATCACCGATTTCTACAAGGAACTCCTCGACCCCGATTTGACAAGCGCGCTGTGCCTCGTGCACCAGCGATTCTCGACCAACACGTTCCCGAGCTGGAAGCTCGCGCACCCTTACCGCTACATCTGCCACAACGGCGAAATCAACACGCTGCGCGGAAATATCAACTGGATGTACGCGCGGCAATCTGTTTTGTCGTCCCCGCTTTTCGGTGACGATATGAAGAAGTTGATGCCGATCATCACCGCCGGCGGCAGCGATTCGGCCATGCTGGATAACGCGGTCGAATTGCTCACGCTCTCCGGGCGCACACTTCCGCACGTGATGTCGATGCTCATTCCGGAAGCGTGGGATCACGACGCGACGATGCCGGAGGATATTAAAGCGTTCTACGAATATCACGCGTCGCTGATGGAGCCGTGGGACGGTCCAGCGGCGGTGGCCTTTACGGATGGCCGTGTAATCGGGGCGAAGCTCGACCGCAACGGACTCCGCCCGGGCCGATTCGTGGTCACGAATGATGGGCTCGTCGTATTGGCTTCGGAGGCGGGAGTTCTTTCGATCAAGCCGGAAGAAGTGCGCATGAAGGGAAGGCTGGCGCCGGGCCGCATTTTCCTGGTCGATACAGAACAGAAGCGGCTGATCACGGACGAAGAAGTCAAAAAGCAACTGGCCGCGCGGCAGCCGTACGCGGTGTGGCTCAAGGAAAACCAGATCACGCTCGATCATCTGCCGAGCCCGACGCACGTCCTGCCGACGGATCACGAGACGATCCGCATGCGGCAACGCGCCTTCGGTTACACCGACGAGGATTTGAAAACGATTCTGCTGCCGTCGGCCGTCGGCGGAGAAGAACCCGTAGGCTCGATGGGCATTGACACGCCCCTTGCGTGCCTCTCCGACAAGCCGCAGCTGCTCTTCAATTATTTCAAGCAGACCTTCGCGCAGGTCACGAATCCGGCGATCGATTCGATCCGCGAAGGCCTGGTGATGTCGCTCAACACCTACATCGGAAGTGAAGGCAACATCCTCGACGAGACGCCGAAGAATTGCCACACGCTGAAGCTGCGCCACCCGGTGATTTCCAACTGGCGGCTGGAGAAATTGCGGCGCGTCAGCTGGGGAAGTTTCCTGGCGACGAGCCTGCCCATGCTCTTCCGCGTGAGCGGCGGCGAGCAGCAACTCGAAGAGTCGATTGAAAATCTTTGCCGGCGCGCCTCGCTCGCCATCAAGTCCGGCTACACGTTGCTGATTCTGACCGATCGCGGCGTGGATCATGAGTATGCACCGATTCCGTCGCTGCTGGCGATGTCTGCCGTGCACAATCATTTGATCCGCGAGGGAACGCGCAATCAGGTTGCGCTGATCGTGGAGTCGGGCGAGCCGCGCGAAGTGA
>DATMLZ010000128.1:0-10053 GCA_035569955.1 Candidatus Acidiferrum sp. | reverse complement strand
ATGGAATTCCCGTTTGCACTCTCGGGCGTCGCACGGCGCTTGAAACGGCGATCAGCATTGCAGCAAACACGACGCCGCCTGCGTAGTAGGCCGGAGTCAGTTCGTGAATGTCGTTGATGAATTGCAGGAAGACCAGGCTGAGCCCCGTGGCCCAGCACGCCATCACGGCGAGCAATAGTTCACGTTTCCAAGCGCCCATCTTGAATTGCAGCCATTCTGCGTTGCGCCAATCCTGTGCCGTGTAGGCGAACTCAACCGACCGAGCCGTGAGATCTTTGTTTGCCGTCATCTTTTCGGAAAGCAGTGCCCGGAACCGGGTGCGCTCGGCTTCGCTTGCAAACGCAGCCTTGGGAACGGCCTCGGTCTGCACGGCGGAAGCGATGATGAAGTCGCGTTCGTTCTCGAGCAGCGTCGAGATGCCACTCCAGGGCATTTGCTGCGCGCCGCAATCGCAGCCAAAAAGAAGCCCGCTCTCCCACGTTTCGACAAACCGCCGGTTCGGGCAGTGCAGCTTCCCGTATTTCAATCGCTGAAAATCAGTGTGCTCGCGCAGCGTCTTGCGCCCTTGCCATTTGCGCCAGCCCCACACAGTCCCGAGGCAGGCTGCGGCCAGCACGAAGGCGATTGCGGCGCGCACCACGCTCCCGCCCGTCTCGGCGGTGAATCCCAGCAGGGAAGCGCCGTGCACGAAAAGCAGCACAAACGCCGCACCGAGGATTTCTATGACCAAAGCGAGCGAAAACCTGACACCGGCCGCCAGGGGAGCGACCGGCTGAAACGCCGGCTCGAGCCCGGCAAAGGATTCAAAGCTCACGCCGTAATTGACGCGCATTGGAAACGAGTGTAGCAACAGGGAAGCGTGCGGTCTCGCAAAGTTGCGCTGAACGAACGAAAAGCCGAAAGTGAGTTTTAGACGGTGCGGAAGGCGACCACCGCGTTCAGACCGCCGAAGGCGAAGGAATTCGAAAGAGCCGCACTCACCTGCTTGGCTCGCGGCTTGTTAGGGACGTAGTCGAGGTCACATTCCGGGTCAGGCTCGTTGTAGTTCGCCGTAGGCGGCAGGATTCCGTTGCGCAGCGCGAGAATCGTAGCAATCGCCTCGAGGGCGCCTGCGGCGCCCAGTGCGTGCCCATGGAGCGATTTGGTTGAACTCACGGCAAGACTGTTGGCATGCGCGCCAAAGACGTCGCGAATCGCCGCCGTCTCGACCGGATCGTTGCCCGGTGTGCCGGTGCCGTGAGCGTTGATATAGCCGATTTCCTCCGGTGCCAGCCCCGCTTCACGCAGAGCACCCTTCATGGCCCGCGAGGGACCGTGCATGGCCGGTTGCGTCAGGTGGTGCGCGTCCGACGTCATGCCGAAGCCACAAATCTCGGCGTAGACCTTCGCGCCGCGCGCTTTGGCTGCGTCCATCGGCTCCAAGATCATCATTGCGCCGCCTTCGCCCAGTATCATCCCGCGCCGGTCCTTGCTGAATGGGCGGCAGGTATCGGGTGCAATCACCCGCATCGCCTCCCATGCCTTCAGCATGCCGATGGTAAACATGGCCTCGCTGCCGCCGGTGACTGCCATTTCGGCTTGCCCATCGCGCACCATTCGAAACGCCTGGCCGATGGCGTGGTTCGCCGAGGAGCAGGCAGTCGAAACGGTGTAGGCTGGGCCGCTCAAGCCAAGGTCCATCGAGATATGGCTCGCGCCTGCGTTGGCCATCGTTTTGGGGATCGTCAGAGGATGCACACGGCCGCGGCCGGAACGCCACAAATCCTCAAATCCCATCTCGATGGCGGATTGCCCGCCAACTGCCGACCCACAGACGATGGCTCCCTGTTCGCGCATTTCCGGAGTCAATTCGAGCCCCGAATCCTTCAGCGCTTCTCGTGCGGCGACGATTGAAAACTGCGCGAATCGATCGATGTAGGCTTCTTTGCCACCTTCGAAGTGCTTGAGCGGATCGTATCCGCGCACTTGCGCGGCATTCTGGAAACGCAGTAATTCCAGATCGTTGATGTCCTTCATGGGACCGATGGCAGGGCGTCCCTCGCGAAGGCTCTCCCAGTTTTCCGCCAGATTTAAACCAAGAGGGGAAATGATGCCAAGGCCGGTGATAGCAACTTTTCGCGGAGCCATCCTCAAACCGCCGGTGCCGCCGGGCTCGCCGGTGCATCCGGCGGAGGCGTTGCCGGCGCGGCCGCCAGCAGCTTTTTGATGCCTTCGACGATGTCGTTGACCGTGCGGATCGACCGAACGTCGTCATCGGGAATTGAGATCTTGAAAGCGTTTTCCAGCTCGAAGAGCAGCGTAAAGACGTCGAGCGAATCGATTCCCAGCTCTTGCAGGTTGGTGTCGAGCTTGATGCCGTCCGCAGGTATCCGCTTCACGGACGCCAGCGTTGCGATCACCTTCTGCGCTACGTCATCTGCCATCGATTGCGCCTCCGTCGATCGAACCGCGGGGAAAATCTCCGCACTACCGTTTCCTAAATCCGCAAGGCCGAATTCTAGCAGGACTCCACGTTCCGGCGCGCGGGTTTTTCCCGCCAGTGGCCCGGATGTTGGCGGTCCATCAACTACTTAGCGTCGCCGGCGACCAAATTCCGATATACTCCTACGGCCATGAAATATCGTCGCTTCGGTCGGACAAACTTTCAAGTCAGTGATATGGCCCAGGGCCTTTGGGGCATGGGTGGTTGGAGCGGTTCGGACGACAAAGAGTCGCTCGGTGCGCTGCAGCTTGCTGTCGACAACGGTTGTACGTTTTTCGACACGGCTTGGGCCTACGGTGATGGCAAGAGCGACAGTCTGCTCGGCGAAACGATCGGCCGCAACAAAGGCAAGCGCCTAGTTGCGGCGTCGAAAATCCCGCCGAAGAACCTGATGTGGCCTGCCAGACCCGAATACAAGTATCAGGACGTTTTTCCCGCCGATCACGTTTTCAAGCACGCGCGGTTGATCCGCGAAGCGCTGGGCACCGACTCGATCGACTGTCTGCAATTTCACGTCTGGGATGATTCCTGGGCGCACGAAGCCGAGTTCCGCGAAACGGTCGAGAAACTGAAGAGCGACGGACTCATCCGCTCTTTCGGCCTCAGCATTAATCGGTGGGAGCCCAATAACGCGCTCGTCGCCTTGCGCACGGGTTTGGTGGACGCCGTCCAGGTCATCTATAACATTTTCGATCAAGCGCCCGAAGACAAGCTCTTCCCCGTTTGCAAGGAGCTCGATATTGCGGTGATTGCCCGCGTCCCGCTCGATGAAGGCAGCCTCGGTGGCAAGATGACGATGGCGACCCGCTTCCCTGCGGGCGATTGGCGCGCGATGTATTTCGGCCCGGAAAACCTCGGGCCCACGATCGAGCGCGTTGAGGCGCTGAAGAAGATCGTACCCCCGGGCATGACGCTGCCCGAAATGGCATTGCGCTACATCCTGTCCAACCCCGTCGTCAGTACGACGATCGTCGGCATGCGCAAGCACGAGCACGTTCGCGCCAACATCGCCGCCAGCGACGCTGGCCCGCTCGACGCCGCGCTGCTCGGAAAGCTCAAAGCGCACCGGTGGGACCGCGTCCCGAAGCCCTGGGCTGATTAGCAGCTGATCATTCCAGATAAAAGACTTCCCGCATCATCGCGAAGCGCTCGCCGGGCTTGATTCCTGGCACAGGCTCAAATAGCGGCGCCATCTTCTCCTGCCACTCGAGATTCACCGGGTCATTGGCCAGCGCGTCCCATGCGGCGTCAAAATCCACCGCCCGCATCACTAAAATCAGATCCTGGTCGCGGCGGAAGATCGAATAATCCGAGATCCCGACTTCCTTCAGCTTCGCAAGCAGGGCCGGCCAGACGCGCTTGTGCTCTTCGTCATACTCAGCTTCCTTGCCCGCCTTGATCCTCAGTCGAAATGCCGTTCGCGCCATCTGGTCTTCTCCAACCTCCTCATCTTCGAACGCATCGGTGTTGTATGCTTTCTCTGAGCATGAATTATCGTCACGCCGTCAGTGCCATCGTCGCCATCGCAATCCTCGCAGCAACCGGAGCTCAAGGCCCAGCGCCTGCTGTTTCCATCGTACTGCCGTCGCATCTGCTCGCCAACGCGCCTGCGATGCTGGCAGTCCTTGGGGCGGACGGCCATTTGGCCCCGGGGATCTCGGTTGACACTGGCAACGGCGCGCACGTCACTACGAACGCGACCGGCCGGGCCACGTTTATCGCACCGGCCGCCGGCGTATTCATCGCTAACGTCTCGGGTGTCTCGGCTGCCGCTCTGGTCGACGCCGCGCCAGCACAATCAGCGACGCTCTCGGTCCCGCCAGCTGTCTCCGAGCACGATCGCTTCGCGGTTTGCGGGTCCGGCTTCACCGGTGACATTGCGAAAGACAGTGTCACGATCAATGGCGACACCGCCTTCATTATTGCCGCCTCGCCCGAATGCCTCGTCGCGCTGCCCCAGTCACGTACGCTCATTGGTCACGCGAAAATCGAGATCGACTCTACAGGCGTGCCGCTTACGGTGACAACCGACCTGGTGGCGCTCGATTTTCTGCCGCCGAATCCTCCGCTGCTGCCCGGCCACAAAGGAAAGCTGTTCGTGCGCGCCGAAGGAACCTCAGCCGCGCTTGCGATCGTTGTCGAGAACGCCTCGCCCGACGTGATCCATTTCCATCGTGGCGAGAGGCAGCAATTGCGTACGAGCGGCGGTGGGCAAAATATGGTTCCCATCGAGGTCCAAGCGATCCGCTCGGGCGACTTCTCGTTCGACGCGCGCATACTCACCGCGCCTGACTCTGCCGACGCACTTCGCTACGTCGAAGCCGCTGCGGCCGTCGCGCCGAATCAGATGCAGCGCAACTTGCAGCGGATCGCGGCCAACCTCACGCGCCATCCGGGCGATACGCGCAAGACGCGCAACGCGCTCGATCGATTGGCAAACACCCTTCCACCGGGCACGCTGCGCACACTGGTTGATTCGGCTCGCGCCTCTCTCTAGCTGTCGGCCGCGTCGAGGACAGGCTTAGTGATACGCCTGTTGGATGTCCTTGGGCTCGGCGGCCATCGCTTTTTTCGCGGCAGCCCATTCGGAAGCCGGTAGCGGGGCCGAGGGACTGCACGCATTGCCGACCATATACCAGGTTCCGCTCCGCTGGACGAAGGTGTCCAGGCAGCCGAAGTGATCGGTGGTGTTCAGAGCCGGGTCCTTGTGCCCGGTGTCCGTATTGGTCTCCTTGTAGCTTACCAGCGCCGTGTCGCCGTAGATGTCTACGTGAAAGTCCGATGGGGTCGTCGTGCTCTTTACGTTCGGATCGTTTGGATCGGGCGTGCCGGAGAGCTCCACGACTCTGGACTTCGGCAGCGTCCCGACGCGCCCGAGCGGAGTCAACTGGTTGAGAGAGCCCTCAAACAGATACTGCTTCGACGCGGCGGCCGAGTCCGGGCCCGGGCTGATAATCGCCGCAAACGCCTTTTCGACGGCGATCATTTTTTGTTTGTCGGCATCCTGAGTCCGCGCTGCGACGCAAAAAACGAACATCACCAGAACGCAAACCTGCAAACCGATTCTCACGATTTTCATGTGCACACTCCCTTTTTGAGTAGTTAGCGAACATTGCTCGCGGGCAGCGCGGAGATTGGGAGGCAGCCGAGGCCGGCGCCGCCCGCGAAGATGCGGGCATTATAGTCCTAACCCGCCGCTGTGCCAGTCGAAAACGCTTGGTATCATGGGCAGCGCGACAGGCAGGGGGAAAATCGCCGCTCGCTGCCGAAGGGAATCGCGTGCCGGACCAAGAAACACTGGTTGAAAACGTTTCCGATACCGCTTTCTGGGTCGCCCATTATCGGGCGGTTGAAAGCGCCCGCCCTGACGCGCTCTTCCACGACCCGCTTGCAGCCCGCCTCTCTGGCGAACGCGGCAAGAAGATCGCCGAGGATTTGCCCATGCCCTTCATGACCGCGTGGATTCTCGCGATGCGCACGACGATCATCGACGAATTCATCGAGCGCGCCGTCAGCGAGGGCGTCGACACGGTCCTTAATCTCGGCGCCGGACTCGACGCGCGTCCTTACCGGATGGACCTTTCTCCGCAGCTTCAGTGGATCGAAGCAGACTATCCCGCGATGATCGAATTCAAGCAGGAGCGGCTTGTGAACGAAAAGCCGCGCTGCAACCTTGAGCGCATCAAGATCGATCTCGGGGCCGACGCCGATCGCCGGCAAATGCTCGGGCGCATCAACGCCGGCTCGCGGAAGCTGCTGGTTCTCACCGAAGGGGTTTTGCCGTATCTGTCAAACGAACAGGTTGGCGGACTCGCCGACGATCTTCATGGTCTCGATCATATTGTCTACTGGATCGCGGAATATCAATCTCCGGACGTCATCAAATTTCGCGATCGCGGCGGCATGCGCGAAAAGCTGAAGAACGCGCCGTTCAAATTCCGTCCCAGCGACTGGTTTGGATTTTTCGCCGAGCACGGCTGGCGACAGAAGGAAACACGCTACCTTTCAGAGCAAGCTGACCGCCTCGGCCGGCCGATTCCATTCCCGCCTCTGGCGAAGGTCTTCATGGCCGTCCGCGCCCTTTTTGTTTCCAAAAAGACGCGAGAAAGATTCCGCAGGTTTACCGCGTACGTTCTGCTCGAGCCGACCGCCTGATATTGTTCTTGACATATAGGTCGCCTGACGATATATCAGATGTCGACTGTTGTGATCCCCGGGCCACTCGGCCCCGCCCACGACGGCCAAGGAATCGCCGAAGCGAGGGCCAAGCGATGATCGCGCTCGAAGCCAGAAACCTCACCAAGTGCTACTACTCGTCGGTCGCTGCGGTGCGCGACCTCACGTTCTCTCTGCAAGAGGGCGAGGTACTCGGCTTCCTCGGACCGAACGGTTCGGGCAAAAGCACCTCGGTCAAAATGCTGACCGGTTTGCTTGATCCCACCAACGGGCAGGTGCTTTCGGGCGGAGCAAACATTCAACGCGACCTGGTGCGCTACAGGCAGGGCCTCGGCTACGTTCCCGAGGAGCCGGAACTTTATCCGTTTCTGTCGGGCTGGGAATATCTGGAACTTGTGGGAATCCTTCGCGGGCTTCGGCGTCCGGTTCTTGAAAGGAAAATTGGGGCGATGCTGGAGCTGTTTTCTCTGGCGCCGCACCGCCACTCGTCGATCGGTTCGTATTCGAAAGGAATGCGCCAACGGATCCTGCTGATTGCCGCCCTGCTGCATGATCCAGCGCTGCTGATTCTGGATGAACCACTCTCGGGCCTGGACGTGACCTCGGCCATGGTCGTGAAAAATCTCATCAAGACGCTCGGTGACCGCGGCAAAGCGATCCTTTACTGCTCGCATGTCCTTGAAGTCGTCGAAAAAGTGTGCTCAAGGGTCATCGTGCTTCGGCGGGGCAAGGTCATCGCCTACGGTTCACCCGCAGAGCTGCAGCAGGCGGCCGGTCAGCCTTCGCTCGAACGCGCCTTCGCGCACCTGGTCGAAGATCGAGACTCCTTGCAAACCGCTCACGACATTGCTTCGGTGATGACGGCCGCGTAGGAAACACAATGCTCGAACGTTTGATTCGCGCTTACTGGGAAACGATCAAGGAGGAGCCGTTTTTCCGACTACTGCGCCATTGCATCGACCGGATTTTCTTTGGCGGCGAAGGCGCGGCGGACGGCGAAGTCGATATCGGCGTCGGGACCGTGCTCGCCATTCTCTCGTCGCCGGGAATGTTCATTTCGCTGGGGCTCGCAACAAAATACAGCACGCTTGCCCGCTACATCACCGGCAATCACCCTTTTGACGCTTACGCCGCCTCCACACCCGATGAGTATTTCCTGATCGTTCTCGCGATGGTCGTTGCGGGCTCGGTTGCAATCTGGAAGTGGGACAGCCTTTTGCCCGACCGCCGCGACTACGCCAATCTCGCCCACTTGCCCGTTCCGGCCAGCGACCTTTTCATCGCCAATTTGCTGGCGCTGCTCTTGCTTGCCGTGATCCTCTCGATCGATATCAACGCCGCGTCATCGATCTTGTTTCCGCTGGTCGTTTGCTGGAACTCGAAATCGCTCGCGTACATCGGGGTTTTCTTCGGCTCGAACCTGCTCTCGGTCTTTCTGGCGGCTGCCTTCGGGTTTCTGGGCGTTCTTTCGGTCTTGGGCGTACTGATGTCGGTTCTTCCCTACAGGACATTCCGGAAGTTATCCGTCTATGTGCGGAGCGCGCTGCTGATCTCGTTTGTGGCGCTCCTGATGACCTCCTCTTCTGAGCCGCATAAGATTGTGAATTTTCGACCGGGCGTCCGCCTCTGGACGCAGGTTCCGCCTCCGGCCTGGTTTCTCGGCCTGTGCCAGTCGCTTCGAGGAATCGCCGACCCGATCTTCGTCCCGCTCGGAAGGGTCGCGCTGATCGCGACACCCTGCGTTTTTCTGGTCGCAGTCGGCGCATACGCGCTGAGTTATCGGCGCTGTTTCCTGCGCAGTGCCGAAACGATGATCGTTCTTCCGGCCGGCGGCGGCACGGTCGCAAGGCTTGGCCTTCGTCTCATCGATCGAATCATGCTGCACACTCCGCTCGAACGCGCCGGTTACCGCTTCACGCTGAAGACCCTGTTCCGCAGCGAGGCGCATTCGCTCACGTGGATCGGATTCACGGCCGTGGGCGTTCTTATGGTTTCAAACTCCTTGTTGCTGGCAGGCGCGAAGGCCGGGTCACACGCGGCGACGTTTCCGTCCGTGGAACTGCTCGGGCTGCCGCTGGTTCTCACCTATTTCCTGATGTTCGGAGTGCGCTGCACCTTTGAAATTCCCGGGCCGCTTCGCGCCAATTGGCTTTTCAGGCTCTGTGTAGACCCTGCCACGCACCAATACACCGCGCTCGCGCGGCGCGTGATGATCACCTTCGAAATTCCCTTGCTCCTGGTTTCGTTCGGGATGTTCTGGCGTTACTGGGGCGGGCGAATCGCTGCGGTGCAAACGGCCGTTGTTGCCGTCATGGCCCTTCTGCTGATCGATACTCTGCTGGTCCGCTTCCGGAAGATTCCGTTCACTTGCAGTGCGCCGCCCTTTAAGGACACGACCATCGTGTCGTTCATTCTCTACGTTCTCGGCTTCTTCTGGTTTTCCGAGATCGTCCCGGTTCTCGAACAGCAGGCCTTCTATCACCCGCACCAATACTACCCGGTGCTGATCGCATTCCTTCTGGCTGTGTGGGCTGGTTTGCTCGAGGTCCTGCGGAAAAACCAGACCGAACTCGAACGCCGCCTGATTTATGACGACACGTTGCCGCCGGTTGTAGAAGCCCTGGACCTGACGTTCCGTCGTTAGAGGCGGGCCAGCCCGCCGGCCCGAGCTTAATTCCCCGCGCCCAAGGTATTCGTGTCGCCTTCCGGCAGCATGCCCTGCGACATCTGCTCCAAATTGTTTCGTGCGCGGTTCAGACGATCGCCGGCTTCGGCGTATTTCTGCTGCGTGTTGTGGAGATGCTTGCCGAGCGTTTCATAAACAGCCCCAAAATCATCGAGCTGCTTTTTGAGTCCCGCAAGTCCGGCGATAAGGTGCCGCGCGTTCTCCTCGATTTTCTGGCTCTGCAGGCTCATCGCCACGGCGCTCAGGCAGGCGTAAAACGTGTTCGGTGAAACGGGGAACACGCGCTTACTGCGGCAATAGTCGTCGAGCCGTCCGTATTTCGGCTCCTCGCTCATGAGCAGCTCGTAGTAGACACCCTCGGAGGGTACGAACATCATCGCGTAGTCAAACGTATGTTCTCCCGGCAGAATGTATTTCTTCGCGATCGAGTCGGCATGCGCGCGCACAGCCTGGCAAAACTCGCGGCGCGCATCCTCGTCGCCTTCGCCTAGCCGCCGGTAAGCCTCCAGTGGAAATTTCGAATCGATCGAAAGGAGCCGCTCGCCGCTGCGCACAATCGCGTCCACGATCGCTCCGGTTGAAGCAAACCGATGCTGGGTCGAGTACGCCGCGCGGGGCAAGGCATCTTCGAGCAGCCGTTCGAGTGTCACTTCGCCCAGGATTCCGCGCGTCTTTGCTCCGCCGAGCACCGATTGCAAAGTCTGCGTCG
>DATMLZ010000127.1:0-8589 GCA_035569955.1 Candidatus Acidiferrum sp. | reverse complement strand
GCTGCTGCAGCACGAGGATGGCGTCCTGCGCATCTTCCCGGACTGGCCCAAAGACAAGGACGCGATGTTCAAGCGTCTCTTGGCCAAGGGTGCGTTCGAGGTTTCTAGTGAAATGAAAGCCGGAGCGATCCCCTACGTCGACATTACGAGCGAAAAAGGTCGCGCCCTCACGATCGCAAATCCGTGGCCCAACCGGAAGCCGTCGATCGAACGCGTCGACGCTGCAACAAGCGCCGCGATCGCGCCCGTCACTTACAAGATGGAAAACGGAAACTTGGTCTTCGCGACCAAATCCGGCGAGCGTTACCTCGTCACCCTCGGGAAAACGAACGCGGCTCCGGGGTCCAGGTGACAACTCGTTGCTCATCGGTTCCGGTCCGATCGGAGCGTTCGACAATGTCATCCCAGCGGCTGGTTGCGGAAGTTCGGCCGAAGAAAAAATTCGGGCGTCGTCTGGCGCTTGGTCCTGGGGAGCCTTCCGGTCGACATACCAAACGATTAAAATCCGCCGCGACCCTCGCGCCCAGGGCGGCGCCCGCGCCGATCGACACGGCCACAAGGGTCGAACCCAAAGAATCATCCGGCACCAGGTCTCGGGTCCCGCAACTTCCAATCGAAAGTCTTCCGGTCAGAAACGCGCTTGACTCCTTTATAATCCGCGCAAGCCGATTTCTGATCGATAGTGATTTGGCCAGCTCCGGAGTCGCCTATGGACTCGAATAAACTCTCCCGCCGCGATTTGCTCGCCGGCTCTACCGCAGCGGCTGTCGGCTTTTTTTTGCCACCGTTCCCGGGCGCCCAAACACCTGCTCCGCCGCCCCAACCGCCCAATAACGGCGCGGGCCGCGCCGCCTGGATGCAGGATCGCCGTTACGCCTGGGGCGTCATGACGCACTATCTGGCCGACTGGCAGTCCGAGGTTCATAAGCTCGACATGAACGTCGACCTGTGGAACAAAATGATCGACGGGTTTGATGTGGACGCAATGGCCAAGCGCCTCGAACGGGTGGGCGCCGGACACTACCAGATCAGCATCGGCCAAAACTCCGGCTACTACGCCTCGCCCAATTCCGCCTACGACAAGATCGTCGGCATCCTGCCGAGCAAATGTTCGAAGCGCGACTTGATCGCGGACCTTTATACGCCGCTTGCCCGCGGTGACATTAAATTGATGGTCTATCTCCCGTCGGGCGGGCCGGCAGGAGACAAGGTCGCTGACGGGGCTCTGGAATGGCTCAACGGCCCCTATCCCAACACGAATTTTCAGCGCAAATGGGAATCGGTCATCACCGAATGGTCCAGACGATGGGGCAAGAAAGTGTCCGGCTGGTGGTTTGACGGCTGCTATTTCCCGAATTCGATGTACCGCTCGCCCGATCCTCCAAACTTCACCAGCTTCGCGGCCGCTGCGCGCGCCGGGAATCCCGATTCAGTCGTCGCCTTCAATCCCGGCGTGATCTACCGCCTGATATCGGTCGGTCCCGACGAAGATTTTACAGCGGGCGAAATCGACAAGCCGGATCTGGTGACCGTGCGTCGCGAGCAAAACGGCCGCGAGGACGGAACGCAGATTCACATGCTAAGTTTTCTCGGCGAAAAATGGGGAATGGGTGCGCCGCGGTTCACCGCGGACGAAGTGATCGGCTACACGAAGAAAATCACCGATGTCGGCGGTTCGGTCACATGGGATGTGCCGGTGGAACTTGACGGCACAATCACGGAGCCGTTCCTCGATCAGCTTGCGGCTTTGGGCAAGGCGCTCCCGCGGCGATAAGCCGGGCGCCGCGCCGCTCGCCTCTTCGCCATTCGCGAAGTGCCGTTCTCGGTTTTGAACGGCGCAAGCGAAGCGCGCAAGCTCTCGAGCAATTTCCGGCGGTCGCGCGGCCCGAGCACGCCAAACGTCCGGTGCTCGACGGCCCACGCGCGGTCAAGCCCTTTCCCGAGCACGCGCCTGCCTTGCGGCGTCAAATCCAGCTGATGGATCCGAGCATTGGTCGGGTGAGGTCTCCGCACCAGGCACTGGCGCCTGGCGAGCTTGGAAACCGCAAGACTCATATTCTGCGGAGTCACGCAGGTCGAGCGGGCCAGATCCGCCGTGGACATGCCGGGGAACTTGGCGAGTTCAGCGAGAACCTGAAGCTGCAAACACGTCAGCCCCACCGCGTCGAGAGAAGAAGTGATCTCCTGGCCGAGCGAATGGTCCAGTTGCGATATCAGGCAGCAGATGCTGTTTTGAGGATCGAGGCGAGAATTCACGATGTCCCCAGCCGCAGAACTGACCATTTATAGCAAGCACTTGCCATAATAGCAAGCGCTTTCCATTGTTAAAATTCTTTTACTTGACCTCGCATTTTTCTTCTGAAAATCTTGAATCGACCGCATCTTTGCCCACATCCAAACCGGCTGTCCGGGTCTGGGTTCGCGGGCATGAATGGGAAAAACTTTTCCACAATCGCAAGAGGAACCATGAAAACAAGGGAAGCAAGCGATTTGCGCCCCTACGCCGTACTCGGCGCCTTCGCTCTTGTCGTCATCACTACAGTGTTTGCCGGATGCGCCCAGCCCACCCCGGCGGCTTTCGGGCCGCCGACCGTGTCTGTGGTCAGCGTGACCCAAAAGGACGTCCCTGTTTCGGGCGATTGGGTGGCGACCCTCGAAGGTTTTACGACCGCCCAGATCCAGCCGCAGGTGACTGGCTACCTTATCAGGCAGAACTATCAGGAAGGCTCCTACGTCCACAAGGACGATGTCCTGTTCGAGATAGACCCCCGTCCCTTCCAGGCGCTGCTCGACCAGGCCAAGGGGCAGCTTGCGCAGGCCAAGGCGCAACTTGGACTCGCCGATATCAATGTGAAGCGTGATACGCCCGTCGCCCAGCTCCACGCCATTCCGCAGAGCCAGTTGGACAACGACACTCAGGCCAAGCTCGCAGCGGAAGCCGCAGTCGAGGCGGCCGAAGCCGCCGTTGAGCAGGCGCAGCTGAATCTGGATTTTACAAAGGTGCGCTCGCTGGTTGATGGGATTGCCGGCATTGCGCAGACGCAAATCGGGAATCTGGTGTCTACAACAACGGTGCTCACCACGGTCTCGAAGGTCGATCCGATCAAAGTCTATTTCCCGATCAGCGAGCAGGAGTATCTGCGGCTCGGCGCGAAGATCTCGGGTAACGTGAATTTGCTTTCCAGCGCGACGACCGTACCCCTGGAACTTGTGCTCGCCGATGGCAGCGTGTTTCCGCAAAAGGGCAAAATTATTTTTGCCGACCGGGAAGTTGATCCGCAGACCGGAACGATCCGCATCGTCGGATCGTTTCCCAATCCAGGGAATGTTCTTCGGCCGGGACAGTTCGGACGCGTGCGCGCGGTGACAGCGTATCGAAAGAATGCCCTTCTTGTGCCGCAGCGCGCCGTGACCGAGCTTCAGGGTCAACATCAGGTCGCCGTCGTCGGCTCCGATAACAAGGTGAGCATCCACAATGTCACCGTTGCCGATCGAGTCGGTTCGATGTGGGTGATTTCCGACGGCCTCGAACCCGGCGACCGCGTGATCACAGAAGGCGTGCAGAAAGTCGCCGAGGGAGCGCCGGTGAATCCGGTCGCCGACACGACAGCGGACGGGAGCAAGTAAGCGATGTCGAAATTTTTCATCAATCGGCCGATCGTGGCCATGGTCATCGCCATCCTGATGGTGATCGTGGGCGTGGTGTCCATGCTGCGCCTGCCGACCGCGCAATTTCCCGATATCGTTCCGCCGGAAATTCAGGTGCAGGCGATCTATCCCGGCGCCGACGCACAGACGCTCGAGCAGTCTGTTGCCACGCCGATCGAGGAACAGCTGAGCGGCGTCGACAACATGAACTACATGTACTCGACCAACGCGAACAACGGCCAGACGACGATCACAGTCGATTTCGACATCAAGACCGATCCGAACATCGATCAGGTTCTGACAGAACTGCGCGAATCGCAGGCTACTTCGCAGCTTCCCGCGGCGGTGAACACGGCCGGCGTCGTCGTCCAGAAATCGCTCACGGCGCCGCTGATGCTGATCGATCTTTATTCGCCCAAGGGCACGTACGACAACATTTTTCTTGCGAACTTCGCTTACATCAATCTCGTGGACGAACTAACGCGCGTTCCTGGCATTGCCCGCGTGCAGGTTTTCGGCGCCGGGCAGTATGCGATGCGCGTCTGGGTGAAGCCGGATCAGCTCGCCAAGCTCGGTGTCACCGTGCCGCAGATTGTGTCCGCGATTCAGACGCAGAACGCGGTGAATCCCGCAGGAAAGGTGGGTGGCGAGCCGGTGCCCGACGGCCAGGAATTCACCTACACCGTGCGCGCGCAGGGCCGCCTGATCTCGGCCGACGACTTTGGCAACATCATCATCCGCTCGAACCCGGACGGTTCGACCTTGCGTCTCAAAGACGTCGCGCGGATCGAACTCGGCGCGCAGACCTATGACATCGAGGGCCGCTACAACGGGAAGCCTTCGGCGATTTTGGCGATCTATCAATTGCCTGGCGCGAACGCGGTGCAGGCGGCTGCCGGCGTGCGCCAACGCATGGCGGAGCTGAAACAGCGTTTTCCGTCCGACCTTGCCTACGTAGTCGGCCTCGATACGACGCTCGCGGTTTCCGCCGGTATCAGGGAGATCGTCCAGACGCTGGTCGAAGCCTTGATTCTCGTGATCATCGTCGTCTACATCTTCCTGCAGGGCTGGCGCGCGACGCTCATTCCCTTGCTGGCGGTTCCGGTTTCGCTGATCGGAACCTTCATCGTCTTTCCGCTGCTCGGGTTTTCGATCAACACGCTTTCGCTGTTTGGTCTGGTGCTGGCGATCGGACTGGTCGTCGACGATGCAATCGTCGTCGTTGAGGCGGTCGAGCATCACATCGAAGAAGGAATGTCTCCACGCGATTCCGCGCTGAAAGCGATGGAGGAAGTGTCTGGGCCGGTCGTCGCGATCGCGCTGATTCTTACCGCGGTTTTCGTCCCGACGATATTCATCCCGGGAATCACAGGGCGTCTCTACCAACAATTTGCGGTGACCATTGCGATCTCGGTTCTTTTCTCCGCCTTCAACGCGCTTTCGCTCAGCCCGGCTCTTTGCGCTTTGTTGCTCAAGCCCAAGACCGAGTCACACGGACTGCTCGCTGGTTTCTTCAAGTGGTTCAACCGCACTTTCCGCAGAGCCACCGACGGCTATATCAATACGTCCGCCGTGTTGATTCGCAAATCCGGATTCAGCCTGGTGTTTCTTGCGATCGTAGCCGCGGTCGCCGTACTGATTGGCGGCCGGCTGCCGACTTCGTTTTTGCCAACCGAAGATCAAGGCTATGTTTTCGTGGCTTCCGTGCTTCCCGATGCTTCTTCGCTGCAGCGTTCAAGCGAAGCGGCCAAGCGCGTCGAAGACGTGATCACGCACACGCCCGGCGTCGAGGGATGCACGACGGTCGTCGGTTTCAGCCTTCTCAGCTTCACGCAGAACACCTACAACTCGTTCTTTTTCGTGACGCTGAAACCGTGGGATGAGCGAAAGAGCGCCGACGAACAGTACGACGCGATTCAGGCGCATCTGGCGCAAGGCCTGTCGCAACTGCAGGAAGGCCTCGCGTTTTCATTCCCGCCCCCTGCGATTCTGGGCGTAGGCGCGACGGGAGGCGCTACGTTCATTCTGGAAGACCGGTCCGGAAGCGGACAGGCATTTCTCTCGGCCAACACAGCCAAGTTCATCGCAGCGGCGAGCAAGCGGCCCGAACTCACCGGAATCTTCACGACGTACGCGCCCCACGTGCCGCAGGTCTACGTCGATGTTGATCGCGCAAAGGTGATGAGGCAGGGCGTCAACATCGGCGATGTCTACGAGACGATGCAGACGTTCATGGGCGGCTACCTTGTCAACTATTTCAACCGATTCGGGCGCCAGTGGCAGGTCTACGTGGAAGCCGAGGGCGACTATCGGACGAACGCCAAAAATGTCGGCCAGTTCTACGTTTCCAATGCGCAGGGAACCAGCGTTCCGCTCAGTGCACTGGCAAACATTCAGTCGATCGAAGGCCCGGAATTCACCATGCGCTACAACGAATATGAAGCGGCGCAGATCAACGTGAGCGCCGCGCCGGGATACAGCTCGGGGCAAGTGGTGAAGGCCCTCGAAGAAGTTTTCGCCCAGACCATGCCGCGTGAGATGGGCTACGACTGGCTGGGCATGTCCTATCAGGAACAGAAGGCAGCGCAAGGCGTTTCTGCTTCAGCGGTCTTCGCGGTTTCGCTGCTTTTCGTTTTCCTGATTCTTTCGGCGCTTTACGAGAGCTGGTCGCTGCCGTTCAGCGTGCTCCTGGGCACGCCGATCGCCGTTTTCGGTGCTTACGCGAGTTTGTGGCTGCGGAAGTTCGATAACGACGTGTACGCGCAGATCGGACTGGTCATGCTGATCGGTCTTGCCGCCAAGAACGCGATTCTGATTGTTGAATTCGCAAAGTACGAATACGAAAAAGGAGCAAACCTGGTCGATGCTGCACTCGCCGGCGCGCGGCTTCGCTTGCGTCCCATCTTGATGACGGCGTTCGCTTTCATACTCGGTTGTATTCCGCTCTGGATCGCTACAGGGCCCGGCGCGATTTCGCGGCGCATTCTGGGCACGACGGTGATCGGCGGAATGCTCGCAGCGACGCTCATCGCGATCTTCCTGATCCCGGTGATGTTCGCGGTGGTCGAGCGGCTGTCGGCCCGCGGGAAGAAACCGATTTTGAGTACCGCAACGGCGACCGAGGCCGGCTCAGAAGGGAGTGCGGATTGAAGCGCCCGAACTTTCTCGTCGGCATTTTTCTTGCGGCATTCATTTTTGCCGGATGCACGGTCGGCCCGAACTATAAAAGGCCCGTGATCAACACTCCGTCAAGCTATCGCGGCGATACGACAACCCGAGCGAACGCAAGCACACCCGCAGCCGCGCAACAATCGCTGGGGGACGCCAAGTGGTGGACTGTTTTTGAGGACAAGCAGCTGCAAGCGCTCGTCCGGGTTGCGCTCGAGCAGAATTACGACGTGCGCATCGCTGCGACGCGCGTACTCGAAGCCCAGGCGCAGCTGGGCATCACACGAGCCGATCAATTTCCCACGCTCAGCGCCGGTGCCAATCTCAACACGACTCGCAACGCGAAGAATCCCGTATTTCAGCCGTTCCAGGTCGAGAGCGGCGAAGTCGAGCTTTCCGCGGCATGGGAGCTCGATTTTTGGGGCAAATATCGCCGCGCCACCGAGGCGGCGCGCGCAGACCTCCTCGCGAGCGAATGGGGACGGCGCGCTGTGATCAGCACTCTGGTCTCGGACGTGGCGTCCTCCTATTTCGAGCTTCGTGCCCTCGATCTGGAACTGGATATTTCAAAGGAGACGCTCGCCTCGCGGCAGGATTCTCTGAAGCTCGAGCAGGCGCTCGAACAAAACGGGTCGGTTTCGCTCGTCGATGTCCGGCAGTCCGAGCAATTGGTCTACACGGCGTCTGAAACTGTGCCGGACATCGAGCGGCAGATCCAGCAACAGGAAAATCAGATCAGCATTTTGCTGGGCCAGAATCCCGGCGCAGTCGAGCGCGGACTTGAGCTCGTCGACCAGCCGCATCCGCCCACCGTTCCGGTGGGACTTCCGTCCGACCTTCTCGAGCGCCGGCCCGACATTCGCCAGTCCGAACAAAATCTGATCGCGGCGAACGCCTTGATCGGCGTCGCACGAGCCGCCTATTTTCCCAGTATTTCTCTTACCGGCGACGGCGGATTCCAGAGCGATTCGCTCGCGCGTCTTTTCACAAGTCCGGCTGGACTGTGGAATTTCGGGCCTTCGCTCACGCAGCCGATTTTCACGGCAGGCAAGATTCATTCGAATGTGAAACTGGCCGAGGCGCAGCAGCAGGAAGCGCTGCTCACCTATCAGCAGACGATCCAGCAGGCGTTTCGCGATGTATCCGACGCGTTGATTGCCTATCAGAAAGACCGTGAGTTCCGCGAGCAGCAGGAGCTGCTCACCGCCTCGGCACAGGATGCTACGCGGCTTTCAAGCATCCGCTACAACAACGGCGTGGCGAGTTATTTGGAAGTGCTGACCAACGAGACGAACTCGTTTTCGGCGCAGCTGAATCTGGCACAAGCGCGCTTGAACGAACTTGACGATCTGGTGCACCTCTACGCCGCTCTCGGCGGCGGCTGGCAAGAGTAGCGCGCGAGCACTTTCCCCGGCACCTCAGCTTCAATAAAAAACCGAGAGGTTCAAGCTTACTTCAGGGCGCTTGAACCTCTCGGGTTGTGGGGGGAGCTTTTTAGTTCGACGGCACGCCGTCTGTCAGTTTCCGCTTGTGGCGGACTTTGCAGTGCTTGCTGTTGCAGCGCCGGTGAGCTTGATCGGCTGCACGAACGCGCCGTTGCCGGCCGAATCCCACACCGCAAAGCGAACCCACTTCTTGCCCGTCGCGTCGAACGGAATCTGGAAGTGATGTGTTCCGAACGCCGGGAGATCGGTCACTGAGATGATCTGCCGGTCAGTCTTCTGTCCATCTCCCCAAACAACTTCGGCAAACTCAAGCGGGAAGGTCCACTCG
>DATMLZ010000126.1:0-40959 GCA_035569955.1 Candidatus Acidiferrum sp. | reverse complement strand
CGCCGGGCTTCTGATGTATCGATTCCGAAAAGAAAACCTGGAAGTACTGCTCGTTCACTTGGGCGGACCATTCTGGAGCACGAAAGACACAGGCGCATGGTTCGTTGCCAAAGGCGAAGTGGGTCCCGGCGAAGAGCCACTTGCTGCCGCCAAGCGGGAATTCGAGGAAGAAACCAGCCTGAAACCACAAGCGCCGTTCTTCGCGCTCGGTAGCGTGAAGCACAAAAGTGGCAAGACCGTGACCGCATGGGCATTTGAAGGCGATTGCGATCCGAGCCAGCTGAAAAGCAACACCTTCACGATGGAGTGGCCCCCGAAATCAGGCCGGCAAAAGGAATTTCCCGAAGTCGACCGCTACGCTTTCCTGACGATCGCCCAGGCCAAGGACAAAATGCACGAAGGCGAGTTCCCCCTTCTCGCTCGCTTGCAGGACCTTCTTCGGCAAAACCTTACGTCTCGATAGGAAGATACAAACGATACGTTTCGTCGCCGATTGCCGTGAATGGACGCAGCGTCAATTTCTCCGCCCCCACTTGGGCGTTCCAATCATCGGAAGACTGAGACACGGCCGTGGCGGCAAGCAATTGCTCCTGCGTGATATGGCTCGGCAAATTTCCCACCGCGAACATGGCCAGCGGTCCGCGCATCAACGCGACCGTGTTTGGCGTCTGCGCGTCCACCGGCTCGGCCCGCAGCGGCATTCCAATTTCCAGTTCCACCCGGTCGCCGCTCTTCCACTGGCGCTTCAGCGCGAAAAAGCTTCCCGGAGTGATGCTGGCAGTTTCACGCTTGCCATTGATCGAAAGGCGCGTGCTCGCGTCCGTCCAGGCAGGTATCCGCAGATAAAGCGTGAAATTCTGGGGACGATCCATTTCGAGGACGAGCGATGTCGTGTTCGTTTTGGGGTAGCCGGTTTGCTGCGTCATCGTACAGCGCGTTCCGTTTTGCTGCCAGGTGATCTTTGACGGGATGTAGAGATTCACGTAAACGCCGTCGCTCGCCGAAAGGTACGAACTGATGCCGTAGTCCGCGGTCAGCTGCGGGAAAGTCCCCGAACAGCACGGCCACGACATTTTGTAATAGACCTTATGAGCTTTCGCGTTGTTGTAGTCGGAATAGTAGAAACTCGTTCCGTCCGCCAGGATCGGCTTGGCGCCGGCGACAGTGTTGTAAAGCACGCGCTCCATGCTGTCGCCGTATCGTGAATCGCGCGTCGTGCGCAGCAGATAGCGCGCGACCTTGAAATGTCCGTAAGCGCCGCAAGGCGTCTCAAAATCGGCGTGAGTCGTGTTGAGGCTCGCCGCAAGCAATCCCTTCCCCGGCACGACGAAAGCTTCGTTCGGGCCCCATCCGCCCGTCGCATAGCTCTGTTCCTGAACCATGCGCAACCCATTGGTCGCGGCGCGCAGGTATTTTTCGTCGCCCAGCACGAAGTACGCCTGCATCGCTGAACTGAGCGTGTTCACGTGACTATACGCGTGCATCCCTGGCAGAGCGTTCTCGTTGCTGGAGAGAAGATCGTAGTAACCGTGATAGATGAAACGCACAGCCAGTTCGCGGTAGCGCGCATCTTTGCTGCGTTGGTAAGCAAGGAAGAGATTTTCGGGCAGGGTGTAGGTTTCGTCCCACGTGTAGGAGACATCCTTGTGCGGACGCGCGCCTTGTTCGGCACGGCTCAGCGCTTTTTCAGGAAGATACGGCAGCACGGCGTCCGTGCTTTTCTTCAGCGCGTCGAGAGCGATTGGATCGGCGGCGAATTCGTGGGCGTCGATCAGACCGCAGCAGGTCTTGTCGAACGTGTAAGCCGGCAGCCGATAGTCTAGGTAGAATTTTCCGGTCGGCTCGACCGTCGCTGCGTAAGCGCGAACCAGCCGCTGCACCTTTGCTTGCGTCGCTTTGTCGCCTGTGACGGCGTATGCGCGTGCAAGTCCCGAAAGATATTGGCCAAACGAGTGGCCAGGAATGAATCCGTGAAAATTGTTCTGGGGGTTGAAATCGGTTGCGTTGTCATACCAGCCGCCCATGTCCGGCCCGGGCGCAGGCATACCGGCTCGCTGGCGGAATGGTTTAAGCAAGCCGTCTTCGTCGAGGCCAAGGAAACGCGCGTGGTTTTCGTCAAACTGCCGGCGGAAAAGGCCCTCGGTGAGCTGTACTTGCGAATATGCGAACACCGATAGCGGCGGTGCAACGGGAGTCGCGAGTGTCTGGCGCGCGGGTGCAGGCCATCCTCGAAGCGACCTCGTGGCCAGCGCTGCCGCGCCTGAAGCGGCTGCCGTCTTTATGAATTGCCGTCGAGACGAAGTCTTCATCGCAAGCTCCTGAAGCTCGTGAACGCGCGTCTCCACGCGCGAGCGCGCTGGCGCTCACTTGAAATCGTGAAACGTCTGGCCCGTCCCCGGCTTGCTGGGCACATGCTGCGACCGTTCAACGGCAAAGTCAATCTTGATCGGTCGCGCGAAAGTGATTCAAAAAAGAAGAAAGCTATTGTGTTGCGTTGCCAGCAGATGCCGAAGCCGGAAGAAGGTCTGCGAAGACGAAGCCATCACGTTCGACTATTTCACCCGGTGTGACCGGGATCGGGTGACGAAACATCGGCCCGGCGCACGCAAACGTGTGGAATTCACCGTTTTCCCCGCACGGATCAATCCCGGAGGGCAAATCAGCAATCAGCGATGCATCGAATCGCCGGCCCGCGAGTTCCCTGCCCAGTTTTCGTGGATCGACGCATGTGAGAAAAGCGGAAAGCCCGCCGGCAAGCATTTCCCTGGCAAGATTAGCTGTGTCGCGCCGCCAAACCGGAAAAACGGGTGTCATTCCAACCGCGCCGAGATGCTTTTCGCGATAGGCACGAATGTCTTCGAGGAACAGATCGCCAAAGACCACGTGGAGCACTCCTTCCGAGCGTGCCCGCTCCATCGCTTCGCCCATCGCGGCTTCGTAGATTTCGTTTGAGCACGGCGAAGGAATCGTCACTTTCTCAAGTCGGAGGCCGGCCGCCTCGGCTTGCATCTCGAGCAGGCTCTCCCGCACGGCGTGCATCGCAACGCGAGCGTGGGTGCGATTTACAGTCGTAAGCAGCGCGACCACGTCAAAGGCGCCAGTTTGGCGCACGAGGTGAAGCGCCCAAGCGCTGTCCTTGCCGCTGCTCCAGGCGAGCCAGGCTTTCGGTGGAGAGGTCATCGGATTTCAGCGATACAGAAGATACTTGGCGCGCACGTCGCGGAATTTATCGAGATCGGGCGTCCAGCCTTTCACAATGCCCGAAGGCGAGTCACCGTGCTTAATTCGATCGAGCGTGGCCTGCGAGCCAAGCAGCGTGAGGATTTTGTCGATCTGAAATTTGTCCGGATACATCTTGTGCAACGCATCGGCAATTTCAATTCCCATGCGCATGGACCGCAAGTCGCCATGCGGGGCAAGCCTCAGAAGCACGCCGCCACATGACAAGCCGGCATACAAATCTTGGCTGGGCGTGAATTGCGTTGGCGAAAATTGCACGCCCGGGATTCTGCGATGCGACAACTCCTTGGCGAGGTCATCGCCATCGATCCACGGCGCCCCGAAGATCTCGAAGGGAGCGTCGGTTCCGCGTCCGACCGAGACACCGCCCGCTTGCAGAATTTCCAGCCCGGGATAGAAATAGTCTTCGGTGAGGCTTCTCAAATTGGGTGAAGGCGAGATCCACTTCACTCCCGTTTCCGAGTACGGCTCGCTGCGCTTCCAATTCTGCAAAGCGATCACGTGCAGGTCCGCGCCGATTTTGTTTTCCGCATTGAACATTTGCGCCAGTTCACCCATGGTCATCGCGTAGCGAATGGGCATCGGGAAATATCCCACAAACGAAAGCTTGTCCGGATCGAGCATCGGACCTTCGATGATTTCGCCGCCGAGCGGATTCGGACGATCAAGCACGTAAAAGGCGACGTGCGCCTTCGCTGCTTCCTCCATGCAATAAGCCATTGTCGTCGTGTAGGTGTAAAAGCGCACACCAGCGTCCTGAATGTCGAAGACCATCGCGTCGAGATTCGTGAGCATGGCGGGAGTCGGGCGCCGCGTGTCGCCATAGAGGCTGTAGATCGCGAGCCCGCTCGCCGAGTCGGTGGCGTCGCCCACTTTTGCGTCGGCACGGCCCTCGATGCCGTGCTCTGGGCTGAACAGCGCCACCAGTTTCACGTCCGGTGCCGATTTGAGAACATCGATCGTGCGGCGCCCCTTTGAGTCGACTCCGGTCTGATTCGTGATGAGGCCGACGCGCTTCCCGTGCAATGGCGCGAAATTCTGCGCCTCGAGGACGTCGATGCCGGTCATGGTGGGCGACTGTTGTGCCGGACGCGCGCCCGTGGCGAGCGGAACACCAAGAATCGCGAGTGCAGCAACTGTCAGGAAGCGCTTTAGAAACAAGGTCGAAGAGCTCCGTTTTTGGCCTGTAAAATCGTGCTATATAGAGTTGCGGGGCGCACGTACCAATCATAGAATGCCCGCGATGAAAATTTCGCGCAAGCTCGCGCTTCTCGCGGTCCCGTTTGTGCTGATCATGACACCCTCCTTTCGCTCTCGTGCACAATCGAAATCGAGCAAGAGCCCATCGCAGCAATTTGCCGCTTCCCGTTGGGCGCGCAAGACGCTCGGCACGATGACGCTGCGCGAAAAAATCGGCCAGATGCTGATGGTGCCGGTTTTCGGCGAGTTCACGTCGAGCGATAGCCCCGCATACCAGGAACTGCGCCATCAGATTGACGACAATGCCGTCGGCGGCCTGATCATCTCAACGGCTCGCGGACCGCTCGGCCTGCGCCGCAGCCAGGTCTATCCGACCGTAGCGCTGCTTAACGATCTGCAGCGCGCATCGAAGGTTCCGCTGCTCGTCGGCGCCGACTTTGAAAATGGCACGCGGATGCGCCTCGAGGAAGGCACGTCTCTCCCCTCTCCTATGGCGATTGCCGCCACGGGCGAACCGCAACTGGCTTATGAGGCGGGCAAGGCGCTCGCGCTCGAAGCTCGCGCCGCCGGCGTGCAATGGATTTTCGCTCCCGATGCGGACGTAAACAGCAACCCGCAGAATCCCATTATTAATGTCCGTTCGTTCGGTGAGGATCCGCAGGAAGTCTCGCGTTACGTCAGAGAATACGTGCGCGGCATCGAAGAAAACGGTGCGATCGCCACAGCCAAGCATTTCCCGGGCCACGGCGATGTAAGCGTTGATTCGCATCTCGTGATGCCCTCGGTTTCACGTTCGCGCGATCAGATCGCCGCGACCGAACTCGTCCCTTTCCGCGCAGCAATCGCTGCTGGCGTGAGTTCGGTGATGCCGGGACACTTGGAAGTCGCGGCATTCGAGAAAACACCGGGTACACCCGCCACTCTTTCAAAAAGCATTCTTACCGGCGTTTTGCGCGGCCAACTGCAATTCCGGGGCTTGGTCATTACCGACGCGATGGACATGGGCGGTGTGGCAAACAATTACACGCCCGGCGATGCAGCTGTCCGCGCGGTAGCGGCCGGCGAAGACGTGATTCTGATGTCTCCGTCACCGGACGCCGCAATCGCCGCGATCGAGCAAGCCGTCACGTCCGGACGCATCCCCGAGGAACGCATCGATGAATCGGTGTTGCGAATTCTCACTGCGAAATCGCGGCTTAGCCTGGACCGCAACGCGCAGGTGAACTTGAATGTCTTGAACCGCACGTTCGCAATGCCCCAAACGCAGGCTCTCGCGCAGTCGATCGCGGATCGAGGCGTAACACTATTGCGCAACTCGGACAATGTACTACCACTCGATTCGACCAAGCCTTCGCGCGTACTGCTCGTCTCTGTTTCGGGAGATCCGGATTCATATCCGGGTGAAACGCTCGAGCCGGAATTGCGCAAACGCTTCGGCTCGCTGCAAGCGATGCGCGCAGACACGAGATTCTCGAGGGTCGCAAATCTCAAGGTGCCTCCGCCCTCGACCTACGACCTCGCCATCGCCGCGCTGTTTGTTCGCGTAGCAGACGGAAAAGGCAATGTCGGCATTCCCGACGATCAACGCAGGTTCGTAAATCAGCTTGTGGCGACCGGAAAGCCGGTCGTCGTCGCCGCTTTTGGCAGCCCATACTTGATCGGTGCGTTTCCGAACGTCAGGACCTGGCTCGCTGAGTTTGCCACGAGCGATGTAGCGCAGCGTGCCGCCGCGCGCGCCATGGTCGGCGAAGTCGCCGTTTCGGGCAAGATTCCAGTCACCGTCCCGGGCGCCGCAAATCGTGGAGACGGCATGCAGATGGCTGCAGCCCCGATGACGTTGAAACCCTCCCCTTCCCTCGCCGCGCGCCTTAAGCCGGCCTTCGATGCCCTGCAGGGACAAATTGCCGACAACGCCTATCCCGGCGCCGTACTGGCTGTTGGATACAAGGGCGAACTCGCCGTTCACGCCGTCGGCAAATTCACGCGCGATCCCAAAGCGAAGCCGATGAAGACCGATACGCTCTTCGACGTCGCTTCGATGACCAAGGTCATTGTGACAACGAGCCTGACGATGATGCTCGTCGAGCAAAACAAGCTCGATCTTGACGCACCGGTTCAAAAATATCTGCCGGAGTTCGCCGCTGCCGCAAAGTCCGATCCCAACCCCGATTGGCGCTCGCGCATTACGGTAAGGAATCTGATGCTGCACGATTCCGGTCTTCCCGCACATCGCGATTTCTTCCTGCAGGCCAAGGGCTATGACGCCGTAGTCAAACTCGTGATGGCCGAGCCGCTTGTCCACGAGCCCGGCACTCAAGTTGAATATTCCGATCTCGGTCTGATCCTCGAAGGCGAAATTGTCCACAGACTCTACGGGGAGACGCTCGACAAACTTGCTCCGGAGAAAATCTTCAAACCGCTTGGGATGAAGAATTCGCTTTTCAATCCGCCAAAGAGCATGCGCGGCCGCATCGCCCCGACCGAAGTCGATAAAAGCTACCGCAAAAAATTGATGTGGGGCGAAGTTCACGACGAAAACGCGTGGGCCATGGGAGGTGTCGCGGGCCACGCCGGACTTTTCACCACCGCCGGGGACATCGCGATTTTCGCCCAGATGATGCTCAACGGCGGAATCTACGGGCACACGCGGCTCATCCAGACCGCGACGATCGACCAATTCACGACGCGCCACACGATCGGCAATTCGATGCGGGCCATCGGGTGGGACGTGCCGACCTCGGTCTTCACGTCCGGCCACTATTTTGACGACACCAGTTACGGACATACCGGCTTTACGGGCACTTCCATCTGGGTGGACCCCAAGCGCGAGCTTTTCGTGATCATGCTCACTAACCGTGTGAACCCGACGCGCGACAACGAAAAGATCCGCGAGGCGCGGCCCGCCGTCCACGACGCGATTTTCCACGCGCTGGGACTGGACGCCCAGGGCCCCGCACGATAACTTCCTCAGCACAGCCCTTACAGTCGGCGCAGAACGCGCCGGGTTCACCGCCCCCCTGCCCTTATAATTAAAAGGGGCATCGGCTGGGGTGAAACCGTCCAAAACCGAGCAGCGAAATCCACGCACGCGCGGCCTTGACCGGAAGTCGTCGCTGGAAATCGTGCGTGCGCTCAATCGCGAAGACACACGAGTCGCGTTTGCCGTTCGGCGCGAGCTCCCGCAGATCGCACGAGCCGTCGACGCGATTGTGAAAGCCTTTGAATCCGGAGGCAGGCTGATTTACGTGGGAGCGGGGACAAGTGGACGTTTGGCTGTTCTGGACGCCTCGGAGTGTCCGCCGACTTTTGGCACGCCGCCCCGAATGGTGCAGGCGTTGATTGCGGGTGGCGAGCGCGCTTTGCGGCATGCGGTCGAGGGCGCCGAGGACTCTCGAGCGAACGGCGCACGCGATTTGGCGCGCGCCCACGTGGCGAAAAATGACGTGGTGGTTGGAATCGCAGCGAGCGGTTCGACGCCCTATGTCCTTGGTGCGCTGGAGTTTGCCGAGCGACTCGGTGCGACAACGGTCGGTGTCACGTCCAATCCTAAGTCAGCTCTTGCGAGGCAGGCGCGGATCGTTATCGCGCCGAATACAGGCCCGGAAGCCGTGGCCGGCTCGACACGCCTGAAAGCGGGCACGGCCCAAAAGATGGTTCTGAATATGCTCTCCAGTGCTTCGATGATTCGGATGGGCCGCGTTTACGAGAATTGGATGGTCGGCGTGGCGCTCACAAATCAGAAGTTACGGCGGCGGGGAGCGAGGATTCTTGAGGAAGCGGCCGGAGTTTCGTCGTCCGCAGCAGGACACGTTTTGCGGCGGGCTGGACACAACCTGCCGACGGCGTTGGTGATGCTGAAAACCGGCGCGTCGGCGGACGAAGCGCGCAAACGACTTGCAGCTGCTCGAGGTAACGTGCGAAAGGCTCTCGAAATGCTGTCGCAAAAAGGCATCAAAGACAGCCGGCGCTAGGCCAAGGCCAGGTCAAGGGAAAAGCAAATGGATCGGTTCAAAATCCAGGGCGGACGCAGACTCGAAGGCACGGTGGAAATCAGCGGCGCGAAAAACGCGGCTCTTCCCGCGATGGCGGCGGCGCTGCTCACGCCGGAACCCGTCTATCTGCACAACATCCCCCGCGTGCGCGACATTATCACCATGGCGAAGCTCCTTGCGCACATGCGTTGCCGCGTCGAGAGCCCGGATATTCCGCCGAGCGAATTCATCATCCAGGCCGAATCCGTGTCGCACGCCGAAGCTCCGTACGAGCTTGTGAAAACGATGCGGGCGTCGATTTTGACGCTGGGCCCCCTGGTCGCGCGTTTCGGCTACGCCCGCGTTTCTCTGCCCGGCGGCTGCGCCATCGGAGCGCGCCCTGTTGATTTGCACATTCAAGCGCTCGAAAAACTCGGCGCCGAAATCACCGTCGATCATGGTTACGTAGAAGCTCGCACGAAGCGGCTCCGCGGCGCGACTATCCGCTTTCCCAAAATCACCGTGACCGGCACGGAAAATATTCTGACCGCCGCCGTTCTCGCTGAAGGCGAAACAATACTCGAAAATTGCGCGCTTGAGCCCGAGATTCCCGATCTGGCTGAATTGCTCATCAAAATGGGCGCGAAAATCGAAGGCCACGGTACCCCGACGATTCGCGTGCGGGGCGTCGAACGGCTGCACGGCGCTACGCACACGATCATTCCCGATCGCATCGAAGCGGGCACGTTCCTGGTGGCGGGGGCGATCACCGGCGGCGACATCCTGCTCGAAAATTGCGAGCCCGGTCACCTGAAAGCCGTGATTGACAAAATGCGCGCATGCGGCGTCGACGTCACATGTGAGAAGAATCGCCGCGTGCGCGTGCGAGCTGCAAGGAAACTCACAGCAGCCGACGTCACCACCGAAGAATATCCAGGCTTTGCCACCGATATGCAGGCGCAGTTCATGGCGCTCGCAACACAGGCCGAAGGCACTTCGACGATTCGCGAAACGATCTTCGAAAATCGCATGTTGCACGCCGCAGAGATGATTCGCATGGGCGCTCACATCTCACTCGACGGCAACACCGCGCGTGTCACGGGGCCAACGCCTTTAAGCGGCGCGCCCGTCACTGCATCAGACCTGCGCGCAAGCGCCGGACTGGTCCTTGCCGCGCTCGTCGCGAGCAACACCACCTGGATCGACCGGGTCTACCACATCGACCGCGGTTACGAGCAGATCGAACTCAAACTTGTCGATCTCGGTGCTCGCATTGAACGCGTTTCTACGTCCTGATCCGAACCCATCGGTCCCAATAAAAAGGGGAGGCCCAAAAGGCCTCCCTTCTACTTTTACAACGAGCAGATCGAAACTTCAGCTCGCCGCTTCGCTCTTTTGCTGCTTGTCGCGCTGATCACGCAACACGGCCTTCCGGCTCAGGCGAATCTTGTTGCCCTCGATCGCCAGTACCTTCACCAGGATCTGATCGCCTTCCTTCAACTCATCGCGAACCGAACGGATGCGCGCTTCTGCAATTTCGCTGATATGCAGCAGACCATCTGTGCCCGGGAAAAGTTCCACGAACGCGCCAAAATCCGCGATGCGAACCACGGTGCCCAGATACGTCTTGCCGATCTCGGCCGTCGCCGTTACGTCACGAATCATCTTCAGCGCAGCTTCGGCAGCCGCGCCGTTGTTCGCAAAGACGTGTACTTTGCCGTCGTCCATCACGTCGATCTTCACGTTGGTCGCTTCGATGATCGAGCGGATTTTCTTTCCGCCGGGTCCGATCAGGTCGCGAATCTTGTCTGTGGGAATCGTCAGCATGTGCAGGTGGGGTGCGTATGTGGAAATTTCAGGGCGGGCCTGAGTGATCGTGCCAGCCATCGTCTCCAGGATTTCGAGACGTGCGCGGCGAGCCTGTTCAAGCGCTTCGCGCATGATCGCGACCGTGACACCGGTCACTTTGATATCCATCTGCAGCGCCGTAATTCCCTGCTTCGTGCCGGCAACTTTGAAGTCCATGTCGCCGTAATGATCCTCGGCGCCTGCAATGTCGGTGAGGATCGCGTACTTGTCGTCTTCAATTACCAACCCCATGGCGATGCCCGCGCAGGGAGCCTTGAGCGGGACGCCAGCGTCCATCAGCGAAAGCGAGCCGCCGCAGACGCTGGCCATCGAGGAAGAGCCATTCGATTCCATGATGTCGGACACGACGCGCATGGCATAGGGGAAATCGGCTTCCGCAGGCACCAGGTTCGCCAGCGCGCGCTCTGCAAGAGCACCGTGGCCGATTTCGCGGCGTCCGGGTCCGCGCAGGAACTTCACTTCACCCACGGAAAACGCCGGGAAGTTGTAATGCAGCATGAATCGCTTGAACGATTCCTCTTCGAAAAGAAGATCGAGCCGCTGCTTGTCTTCTTTCGTGCCGAGCGTCGTGGTGACCAGGGCCTGCGTTTCGCCGCGCGTGAAAAGTGCCGAGCCGTGAACGCGCGGAAGCACGCCCACTTCGCAGGTGATGGGGCGGATCTGGTCAAACGCGCGCGCGTCCGGACGGCGCCGACCGAGCAGCATGTCGTCGCGGAAGATTCGCTCACGCAAGCGTTCGAAAGCACGCGAGGCCAGCTTGTGCTTCTCCTCGTCGTCCTCGGGGATCGAGGCCTTGATCTCCGCTTTGATCGCATCGACCAGGCCGTAGCTTTCAAGCTTGGGATGCTTGGCGGTGTCGAGCGCGTCGCGCAAGCGATCGCCATACTTCGCCGTCATGTCCTTGTAGAGCGCTTCGTCAAATGCAGGCGGCTTCACTTCCACTTTCTTCTGCCCGACCTTCGCGCCCAGTTCCTTGATGGCGGCGATCGCCGTTTTGATCGCGGCATGACCGAATTCGAGCGCGTCCGCAACCGTCTCTTCGGAAACTTCCAGCGAGCCGGACTCCACCATCACGATCGCCTGCTCGGAACCGGCGATCACGATGTTGAGCAAACTAGTCTTCTGTTCGGCAACGGTTGGATTGATAAGCAGCTTGCCGTCGATCAGGCCAACGCGCACGGCAGCAATCGGGTTGTTGAAGGGAATCTTCGAAATGTAAAGCGCGGCCGAAGCGGCGGTCACGCCAATTACGTCCGGATCGTTTTCGCTGTCGGCGGAAAGCACCATTGCGACCACTTGCGTCTCGGTCGCCCATCCCTCGGGAAAAAGCGGCCGCAGCGGACGATCGATCAACCGCGACGTGAGCGTTTCGCGCTCCGAAGGCCGCCCTTCACGCTTGAAAAAGCCGCCGGGAATTTTTCCCGCGGCGTACGTGTACTCTCGGTAGTCCACGGTGAGGGGAAGAAAATCCTTTTCGGTCGCTTTGCTGTCCATGCAAGCCGTCGCCAGCACAACCGTATCGCCGTATCGAGCCACCACTGCACCATGCGCCTGCCGGGCCATCTTGCCCGTCTCAAACGTCAGCTTGCGTCCACCCAGCTCTAAACTGGTTAGTTCAAACATCTTTTCACGTCCTTTTCGCCCCGAATCGTCGGGGACTCTGTTCGGATGCAATTGAATTTACTTGGGAAAACCTCGAAGACGGGAAAGAGGGCAGACGAATGCTCAGTGCGCGGCTGCAACTGACCGCATCGCGCCCTGTAACTCCGATTTGTGCGGAGGGAAAAGTCTACGGCTGCTTGTGCCGCTCAGGGAATGGATGCTACTTGCGCAAACTAAGACGTTCGACAATCTCGCGATACCGATCCGGGTCGCGGCGGTTCAGGTAGTCCAGCAGCCTGCGGCGTCGGTTGACCATCATGATCAACCCGCGGCGCGAAGCGTGATCTTTCGCATGGGCTTTTAGGTGGGTGGTGAGGTAGTTGATGCGCTCGCTCAACAACGCAATCTGCACTTCGGGCGAACCCGTATCCCGAGGATGCGTTCTGTATTGTTCGATTAGTCCGAATTTGGCGTCGCTCAACTCCGCCCTCCCCCTGAAGCGTCGTGGCCCTGCTCTACTTTGTCCTGTTCTTCGACTCTAGAAGCCTAGCATAGGGTTTTTCTAGTGCCAACAAAAGAATTCTCGAAAAAAGGTCCGCGACGGCGCCTGCTTCGCATGTAATCCGCGTGTCAGAGCGTCGGCGAATTGTCGCCGAGCATCGCCTGCCGAATGATCTTTACCGGCGGGAATCCTTGCCTCAGAAAATCGTCGTGGAATTTTTCCAGAGAGAATGAAGAGCCTTCTTTCTTCTTCATGTCCTCGCGCAATTTCATGATTTGCAGCTTACCGAGCGTGTAGTAAAGATAGGTCGCATCGCTCGTGCCGCGCTTGGTTTCAACGACGCCCACCGCGTGTGTCTGGTAGCCCTGTTTCACGAAAAAGTCCACCGCCTGATCGAAGGTCATCTGATGGGTATGCATCTCGATTCCGACGATGAACCGCGCGTTCCTCAGCAGAGCATCTTCGAGTTGCCCAAGGCGAATCAGTTTCGCTTCCCGCTCGTCCTTCGCACCCGTGCCCACTTGCCCGTAGCCCTCGTCGAGCATCATCTGCTCGCAATAATGTGCCCAGCCTTCGATGTCCGAATTCGCGCCCAGAATCTTGCGAACATTCGACGGCGCCTGCGGCAACCACAGGAACTGAACGTAGTGTCCAGGATACGCTTCGTGCACGGCCGTGGAAGTCACCGTGCCGACATTGAATTCCTCGAGCATTTCCTCGGCCACTTGAGCCGTGGCGGTCGGCAACGGCAAGGTCACATTGAAATATGCCTGCTTGGAGACTTTCTCAAACGGACCGGGCGTATCCATCGAGGCAAACGTCGTGGCTTGCATGAAGGGCGGCGTCTCTTCGACCGTCGGCTGCTCGTCCGAAGGGATGGTCACAATGTGCTTGGCGCGAATGAAAGAAACCAATCCGTTGAATTGATCGCGAAATTCCTGCAGCAAGTGGTCCCGCGTTGTGTGGTCGTGCTGCAGATCGCTGAGCACTTCCGCCGTGGTCTTGTTCGGATCGACTTCCTTCGCAATCCGCGCGAACTCGGTTTGATTCGCTTTCATGTTCTCCCGATCGATCGCCAGGAGCTTGTCGAGCGGCGTGTCAACCATCTCGTCATAGAGCAATTTCTTCGAAAACGCATCTTGGCCGATCGCGAAATCGCCTTTCGAAACTGGCAATTCAACGTCGCGAAGCCATTTCTGGTAGTCCTGTAGGCCGGCGATCACCGCCGCATTGGACTTCGCAAAGTCAGCTTTCACCTGCGGGTCCGCCGCCGCCGCGAATGCCGTGGGGACGTCGTGCTGGAAAAAGCTGATGTCTCCTGGCAACTGTTCGAGGGTGATCTCGGTTGATATCCGCGCCGGATTCTTCAGATTCTTCCGCGCCTCAAGCAAAGCGGCAGGCATCTGCTTTTCGCGCGCAACCAACGACCGCAGCCGGTCATCGGGCGGTGCAAAGTTGCGATTCATCAGGTAATACGCGCTCTGCGTGATCCCGATCACCTGTTGAGCGTACCCGTCCGAGTAGTAGCCGGGATTGGTTTCCCACGGACGAATCGTCTGCAATTCCAGCAAAGCGCCGCGGATATTCGAAAGCACGATCTCCCGGTCAGCCGATTCCGACTGCGTCAATCCCGACGGATTAAAAGCTTCCACGCGCTTTTCGAAAGCGAGATACGCCGCGACCTCTTCGTCCAGACCCGCGCGGGAATACGGCTCAAGCTGCGAATCGTACTGGTGCAAACCGGAAAGCGTGCCCGAAGTTGGCGCATATTTGAAATAGACCTGCTCGAAGAATTGGTCGGCAAGGGCGGCCCACTGTGCATGGACGTCGTCAGCGCGTCGCGCCGAAATCGAACTGGCAAAGGAAAAAACGATGAGAGCAGCAACTACTGCAGAAACTCCTGAAACCGCGAGCGCCTTCTTGTACATCGTTCCCCGCTTCGTCCAAGAACGGCGCACCGGCAGTTCATAGACTGTAGGATTTTCCGCTTTTCACCAGCGAAAGGAATTCGTCGCGCGTCTGCTTGTCCTCGCGGAATTTTCCCAGCATCGCGCTGGTCACGGCGACCGAGCCTTGCTTTTCCACGCCGCGCATCACCATGCACATGTGCCGCGCCTCGATGATCACGCCCACGCCCTGCGGCCTGAGCTTGTCTTCGAGCGCCTGTGCGATCTGGCTCGTGAGCCGCTCCTGGATCTGCAGCCGCCGCGCGTAGACGTTCACCAGCCGCGCAATCTTGCTCAGCCCCACGACCTGCTTGTTCGGGAGGTAGGCCACGTGGCATTTCCCGAAAAACGGTAGCAGGTGGTGTTCGCACAAACTGTACACCTCGATATCCTTCACGACGACCATCTCGTCGTAAGCGACGCTGAACCTCGCGCCATTCAGGACCTTCTCGGGGTCCTGGTCGTAGCCGCTGGTCAGGTAGCGGATCGCTTTCTCAAATCTTTGCGGAGTCTTTTCGAGCCCTTCGCGACCGGGGTCTTCGCCGATCTTGATGAGCATCTTGCGGACGAGGTCGGCGATGCTTTCCGACTCGATCTTTGCGGGAACTTCGACTTCGAATGCCTTGCTCATGTGTCGCTCCATGGAAACACTGTGCCAGAAACAGTACGCTCAAATGTCCTTATTGGATTTCGACAGTGGGCAAAGGATTCCCGCAAAGTGCGGCTTTTTTCGGCGGCGCGGGTTGCTGGCGCTGGTGTGTGCGGACGGGAAGGAATGCTGAAAAGCAAGGATTTGGGTCCGTACCCGCCCAGAATCGCGAAACGCCCCACGGAACCGCGCGGATGCCTTATTATAGAGCCGGGTGACACTGGATTTGAAACAGAAACTCATGACGCTGCTGGCCGGCGCCGTGGTTGCGGCAATGGTGGCCTTTTTTGTCGCTCCCAGTTATCGCCAGGGCGAAGCAAGCCTCCACGGACGCGCCGCACAAGACTTCGCGCTGACGCTCAACGGAAAACCGATGCACCTGTCCGATTTCCGCGGCCATCTGGTCGTGCTCAATTTCTGGGCCTCCTGGTGCGGCCCCTGCGTCGACGAAGCGCCATCCTTGAATTCACTCCAACAGCGCATCTCGGCCCTCGGCGGCACAATCATCGGCGTGGATGCAGGCGTAAACGAAGACGAAGCCTCTTACGAAAAATTCCTTACCGATTACCACATCTCGTTTCCGACCTATCTGGACACTTCCAAGCAGATCGCCGCGTCCTACGGCACGATCATGTATCCGGAAACCTACATCATCAACCCTGACGGCACGTTTGACCGAAAAATCATCGGCCCCCAAGACTGGACCAGCCCCGAAATGGTTTCCTACATCGACTCGCTGATTCCCAAGAAGCAGTCCTCTCAAGAAACCTCGCTCGTACCGTAGCTGTCGCTAGCCAAAAAAAGAATCTTTCCGAAAGCCTTTGCGTCAGATAATATACCCCTAGGGGGTATATGACGATGAAAGTCGCTGCCCAAAAGCAGGGCCCCGCCATCTGCGGGTGCGGAGTGCGCGAGGCTGGCCGAAAGGCAGTCGCCGTCGATCCGCTGATCAAATCAGAAAATTTGAATCGGCTGCGCCGTATCGAGGGCCAGGTCCGCGGCCTTCAGCGAATGGTCTCGGAAGAACGCTATTGCGCCGATATTCTGGTGCAAATCTCCTCGGTGCAGGAAGCGCTGCGTTCGGTAGGCAAGGCGCTGCTTCGCAATCATCTGCGCCATTGCGCGACACAGGCGATTCGCAAGGGTTCTCCCGCCGAAGCCGAGGCGATGTACGACGAGATTGTGGAGTTGATGTAAGCCGATGCCGACTCAGTCAAAAGATCCGGTCTGCGGAATGGCAGTTGATTCGGACGGCGCGAAGTGGCGCGCCGAGTACGCCGGGAGTACGTATCTGTTCTGCTCTGAAAGCTGCGCGATGAAGTTCCGCACGGATCCCGAGAAACACCTGGACGCAAAATCATTCACGCCGATGCACTCGCACAGCCCGCACGTGCAATTAGGAGGAATCAAACCGGCTGGGTTCTTGGCCCACGAGGCGCACGCGCCGAAAAAATCGCGCTATATCTGCCCGATGCATCCCGAGATCTCCGAGGATCAGGCAGGTGCGTGCCCCAAGTGCGGCATGGCTCTCGAACCCGCCGTTCCCGCAACAGCAACCCGCGTCGAGTACACCTGCCCGATGCATCCGGAAATCGTTCGCGACGGGCCAGGCACCTGCCCCATCTGCGGAATGACTCTCGAACCGCGCACGGTAAGTGCCGCAGAAGCAAATCCTGAACTCGCCTCGATGACCCTCCGTTTCTGGGTTGCATTGGCGCTCACGGCGCCTGTGGTCGCGCTCGCGATGTTTGGCGACATGCCCGACATGCCGCTCATGCGTTTTCTTCCGATGTGGTTGACCGGCTGGATAGAATTTGCTCTCTCAACACCGGTCGTTCTATGGGCGGGCTGGCCGTTCTTTGAGCGCGGCTGGGCCTCAATTGCGAACCGCAGCCTCAACATGTTCACGCTCATCGCCATCGGCATGGGCGCGGCTTATCTGTATAGCGCCGCCGCCGTCCTCTTCCCTTTCGCGCTCTCTGCCTCGTTCAACACCGTAAACGGAGCGCCGCCTCTGTACTTTGAAGCCGCCGCCGCGATCACTACGCTCGTTCTACTCGGCCAGGTGCTCGAACTTCGCGCGCGCGGCCGCACGTCGTCGGCGATCAGGGCGCTTCTTGATCTCTCGCCGAAAAACGCCCGCCTTGTCCGCGCCGACGGCACAGAGCTCGACGTGCCCATTGCGCACATCACGCCGGGTGACAGGTTGCGTGTGCGGCCTGGCGAAAAAGTGCCAGCCGACGGCGTGGTCATCGACGGCGAAAGCTCGGTCGACGAATCGCTCGCGACCGGCGAGCCGATGCCCGTCGAAAAATCCGCCGGAAGCCGCGTTGTCGCTGGCACGGTGAACACAACGGGCGCTTTGCTCGTTCGCGCTGATCGCGTTGGCGAGGAGACCATGCTTGCGCAGATCGTACGAATGGTCAGCGAAGCGCAACGCTCGCGCGCACCGGTTCAGCAACTCGCCGACCGCGTGTCCGCCTATTTTGTCCCGGCCGTGCTGCTCGTCGCCGCGCTCACATTCGTCGCCTGGGCAATCGCAGGCCCCCCGCCGAAAATGTCACACGCGCTTCTCAATGCCGTCGCTGTCCTGATCATCGCGTGCCCTTGCGCGCTTGGGCTGGCAACACCGATGGCCATCATGGTCGGCACCGGCCGTGGGGCACTGGCTGGAATATTTGTGAAAAACGCCGAGGCCCTCGAACTGCTCGAAAAAGTCGACACCGTCGTCGTCGACAAAACCGGCACTCTGACCGAAGGCAAGCCGCGCCTGACGCGCATCGTCGCTGCACCCGGATTCGACGAAACGCAAATCCTTCGACTCGCCGCGTCGATCGAACGCTCTAGCGAGCATCCTTTGGCGGCAGCAATTCTCGCGGCATCGAAACAGCGGCGACTCTCGCCGTCCGATGCGTCTGAATTTCAATCGCTGACCGGCAAAGGCGCGATGGGACTGGTCGAAAGCAATCGCGTCGCACTCGGCAATCGCGCTCTGCTAGCTGACATGTCAATCGACGCCTCGTCACTTGAACCCCAAGCCCAAATGCTCGAAGCCGAAGGCCAAACCGTAGTCCTTGTGGCGATCAACGGCGCAGTGGCAGGACTGATCGCCGTAGCCGATCCGATCAAGCCATCGGCGGCCGAAGCAGTGGCAAATCTTCACAAGGCCGGCATTCGCGTCGTCATGGTCACGGGAGACAATCGCGCCACGGCCGAAGCGGTCGCGCGCAAGCTCGCCATCGACGAAGTTCATGCCGAAGTTCTGCCGGATCAGAAACGCACGCTGGTGAGGGCGCTCGAGGAAAAGGGCCGGGTTGTTGCTGTCGCTGGCGACGGCGTCAACGACGCGCCAGCCCTCGCGCAAGCCGACGTAGGCATCGCAATGTCAACGGGAACAGACGTCGCCGTCGAAAGCGCCGGGATCACCTTGCTGCATGGAGACCTGCGCGGTATCGACCGGGCCCGCGCGCTCAGCCGCGCCACCATGCGCAACATTCGCCAAAATCTGCTCTTCGCCTTTGTCTACAACTTGCTCGGCGTGCCCATCGCGACAGGCGTGCTCTATCCCGCGTTCGGCCTTCTGCTCAGTCCGGTCATCGCCAGCGCCGCAATGACGCTCAGTTCGGTCTCGGTCATCACAAACGCCCTTCGCTTGCGTCGCCTGAAACTCTAGTGCTCTCGCATCCGCTGACTTCCCCCGGCAAATTGCCGCGCGTCCCGCCGTTTTTGGCTATAATTCCGACATGACATTCATGACGGTTACCTACGAGCTTCAGGACAAGCTTCACGCCGATCAATTTCGCGCCCTCGGCCAGTTTGCCAACACTTACGGCCTGCAGAAGTTCCGCTTTGACGAAAAGACCAATCTCCTTCACTTCGATTACGACGCTTCGCGCTTGAGCGAAAGCGTTGTCGAACACGTCCTCCGTGAAGCACGTATTCCAGTTCTTCGTCGCGTCCCCAACGCCTAGCGCTTGTTGCATTCGCGACGCTTCGTGTTAGGCTGGTGCGGTTTTTGCGCCAAAAACGCGTGTCCAGGCGAGCTCTCGATGAGCGACCTCACGAGCGGTCCAAACCAGCCAGCCTCGCATTCCGCTCGGAGCCGCATACTCCGCCTCAGTCATTGGCTTGCGATCGTCACCTTCGCCATCGTGGCCATCTACGATTCGGGCGAACTCGTAAAAGAGCTTCGCAAGCACGAAGCCGCGACCAGCAAATCCATTTTCGCCGTCAACACGGAACTCGAAGAGCGCTACAGCAAGTGCACTTACCACCTGCTCTTCTTCTGCGATGAGTCTGGCGAACAGTCCTCTGCCGCGGCTCCCGGCTGTCAGAACGGCACCTCGGTCGCACGCAGCGAGTGCGCACTTACAGACAACGGCAAGTTCGCCACGAGCCAGCCGTCTGATTCTGTTTGGAGCAAGATCCCGCTGGTCGGACTGGTTGTCGCTGCAGCAGTGACTGCGCCGAAAATTCCAGATGCGGCGATCAAAATGCTCAAACACCGCTGGACCGAGGGCTCATTGCAGTTTTCCGTGGGATTGGTGTTTCTATTTGGTTGGGTTGCTCTGGTGGTCTTGGCGCTGCGTCAGCAATCGCCGGAAAACCTTCTCTGGCTCGCCGCGGCGATCGTCTTCGGCCCCTATCTGCTGATGGGCGGATTTTGGCTGCTGCAACACATCTTTGACACAACCGCCGCCGGCATCGACGCCATGGCAGGCTATCTAATCTCGATCATCGGTCTGCCCGGCTGCATTCTGATGTGCACCGCACACGACGCGAAAGAAGTCGCCGAGCTCGCCAAAGCCGGTCACCACGTCCCCAAGCTCTAGCGCCGCTCATCGACACGAGACATTCCGGGCAAGGCCGCGCCGAAAATCGAAATCCGAGGAGAGGCAAATCGGATCCGGATACTCTTTAGTGGGAGGAAGTCGGCTTGTAGGGGCTTTCGCTGTATTGCTCCCAGATCTCGCCGACGGCAAAGGCTGCAGCGCTCCCGCCAATCAGCCAAAAGACCAGCTTGCGCCGACGGTGCTTGTTCTGGACCGCCTGCGGCGGAGCACCGGCATCGTCATCGCTAATGGCAACACGATAGGACTCGCCGGCATTGATCGTGTGCAGTTCTCCGTCGTTGTCAAGGACCAACGGCTCGCCATAGGCCGATACCGTCATGCTGTGCGCGTCGTTCACGACGACCAATCCGGAAGCGGGCATTCCGTCAGCTCCACGCACCACTCCCGCGGGCGTCTCAAGCCAAACAGCTGCGCCCGCCGGACACGAATAACGCGCGCTTCCCTGAATCACCAATAGGTGCTCTGGGTGTGAATCCGGCAGAAATCGCGCGTCGGTCGTGGCGCCCAGATCGATCCGGCACTGCCTTACGCGAAGCTGCATCGCGCCAGACTCATAGGTCACGAACTCTTCGCCACCATAGAAGTTTGACCCTTCGACGGCGCTGGTGCCGTCCAAACGTCCGTTCTGGGAGGTCACGATCACTCCGATGGGCTGTTCGCCAGCGGCCTTCGCCGCCGATGCCGCGGGACCGGCGCAAAGTAGGACTGTAAGGCAAAAACAGGTGGTTAGGCGCATGCGTATTTCTCCGTAAGTTACAGTACTAGAACCATGATCACGCCACGCCGTATTAACACCAAGAGGTTCAAAAAGGAGGGTTTTCAGACAGGCAATAGAGCTTAGGAACCGACCCGGAGACAGAAAGGGAGGCTAGACAGGCCGCAAACGCGCCACTGGGGCCGCATGGAGGCGAAGTGGGGCGCGTGGTGCCGCAAGCGGTCCCTGACCGTGTCGTTCGATGAAGTGCCTGTGCGCCCTGCGGCCCCAGGCTCGCACAAAGTAGTAGTTAAGCGTCCCGGCCACCCCAGCGCTCAGCACCGGGACGATCCGCCCGACCCATTTTTCGGCAAATTCAGCGCCCATCTTGACTGCGACAGCATCGATGATCTTCGGGACCAGCTTTTCTGCTGCCTGTTTTTCGAGAAATTCGCGCCCGAAATCCAAGCCGGCTGCGCTTCCCGCAGCAAACCACAGGGCGGCTGTTTCCTCTCCGGTCGAATACTCAAAGCCGTGAACAAGGCTCAGCTTCTGCAGCATTCGTACCGTGATCGCGGCCAATATTCCCATGTCCGGCACGGTCCCGAGAATCCCGCTAAATCCGAGCCCTGCGCCTTCCAGCGCCGCAGTTCGCGCAGAAGATTTAATGATGTGTCGTGCCGCAGGGACGATCAGCCGATGGTCGAGGAATCGCATGTCGCTCCACTGGTCGATCGGCAAGCGATATTTACGACGCGCACGTTGTAGGTATTTCTCCGGATCGACGCGCACCTGCTCGTAGGCTCGCCGCAAGCCTGCGAGCGCAGACTCGTGCAGCAGCTCGGCAATCCCCTCGACGCTCGTCACGCTGGCCATGTTTCGATTAGATGCAGCGAGTGCCGCAAAGCAGCACCCGGGACTCAAACCATGCTACTCCTCGCGGCACCGCGCGGCAAACTCTGGTTTGTCCTTGTTGGTACGAACACCCCATAGCTTGCTGAAAAACGCCTACTTACATTGATCCCGAAGGCGCCACCCCCCACTCAGTTTGTGCCCGGCTAATGCTTTGGGCAAAGCGGCGGGGATATCGCTTGTCAGCCCCGGAACGCCGCGGAGACAATAAAGTTAGGGTCAAGGGCCATTTTCGGCGTCGGGAATGCTCCACATTGATTAAGGCGCGAGCCAGATAGGCCAGAAATGTACGACCACGGAAGCGGAAAATACGAACGGGACGAAGTGAAAACGCCGGCTTCAACCCAGGAATCCGAGCGCCGCGGCGGTGACCGCCATTTGGTAATTGCTTCTGCCGAAATTGTCGAGCTTAGTTCCGGCGCCCGTTTTTCGACGCGCACCACCGATCTCAGCCCCGGCGGTTGCTTCGTCGACACGCTCACTCCATTTCCTGTCGGTTCGCAAGTTCGCGTAACGATTTACCGCGGCAAGTCGCACTTTGAAACGCACGGAAGCGTTGTCTATTCGCAGCAAGGTCTCGGCATGGGTATCGCGTTCGGCGAGCTAGAACCCAGGCACAGGGCGTCACTGGAATCGTGGATCTCCGAGCTTACCGGTGGCCGCATCGTCATTCCAGAAAGCAAGCAACCGGCGCAGAAACCCAAGGAAACGGCAACCGATCGCGCCGCTTTGGTTCGTCTTGTGCAGCTGCTGATCAGCAAGGGCGTGCTGACCGAAGCCGAGGGCAGTTCGGTTTTTCGCGATCCTTTGATCTAGGTTGGGTTTGATCGGGTCAAATTCCGGTCTTCAAAGGCAATTTTTCGGGCGATGAAAAAGAAACGCTTGGGCGAGGTCCTGCGGGAGCGCGGCCACATCACACCGGCCGACCTCACGAAGGTCATCGAGGAACAACAGGGTAAGCTCATCCACCTCGGCGAGCTGATGCTCGAGCGCGGCGCTGTGGCCAAAAAAGACCTGGGCGCGGCGCTGACCGAAGTTACGCGCATCGCATACGTCGACTGCGACAACGTCGACCCCGACCCCGAAGTTCTCAAGATTCTGCCTCACGCCGTTGCCAAGCGCTGCTGTGTCCTTCCATTGCACTGCCAGGGGAATAAGCTCGTCGTGGTGATGGCCGAGCCCCAGAATCTGACCATTCTCGACGAACTGCGCTTCCTGACGGGAATGGATATTGTTACGCGGCTCGCTTTCCGCAGTGAAATTCAGGCCGCCGTCGACAAATGGTATGGCGCGGCGGCGCAGGCTGAAGCAACCGTCGCCGAATCGATCGCGCCTCCCCCCGCTTCCGATCCCGGCATGGAATTCGTCTCCTCGAGTTCCCTGCAGCGCAATATTGACGCGATGCAGGAAATGCAAGCGGAGATGATGCAAAAGAGCACGCCTGCCGTTCGGCTCGTCGCCAGCACGATCACCGCAGCCGCAATGAAAATGGCGAGTGATATTCACATCGAGCCGCAGTCGACCGACACGATCGTCCGCTTGCGTGTCGACGGCATGCTGCGCGACTTCCAGCGCATCCCGCGCTCTCTGCAGAACTCTCTCGTGTCGCGGATCAAAATTCTCGCCGACATGGACATCGCCGAACGCCGCGCTCCGCAGGACGGCCGCTTCCTTGTGAAGATTTCCGGCCGCAAAGTCGATCTGCGCGTTTCAACGCTTCCCACGCAGTACGGCGAAAAAGTCGTCATGCGCTTGCTCGAATCGGACGCGCCGGCGCAGCAATTCCCTTCTCTCGGCATTCCAGACCAGATCTGTGAGCAGCTTTCCGGTGTTCTCGCCCAGCCGCAAGGGATGTTGTTGGTCACCGGTCCAACCGGTTCGGGCAAAAGCACGACTCTCTACTCGTCGCTAAGCCGCCTCCGCAAGCCGACAGTCAACATCATCACGGTCGAGGATCCGGTCGAATACGCCGTTCCCGGCATCAATCAGGTGCAGGTGAACAACAAGGCGGGACTGACGTTTGCCAATTGTCTTCGTTCGATTTTGCGGCAGGACCCCAACGTCATCATGATCGGCGAAATTCGCGACAAGGAAACCGCTGAGATCGCCATCAAAGCCGCGCAAACGGGCCACCTGGTTCTCTCGACTCTGCACACCAATGACAGCGCCGCGGCCGTGACGCGCCTTCTTGATCTGGGCGTTCCCGGCTTCCAGATCGCGACCTCGGTTACCGGCATCATTGCGCAGCGCCTGGTGCGCCGCCTCTGCCTCTGCCATGACGAAATACCTGCGAGCCCCGAATTCATTTCGCGCCTGATGCAAATGGGAGTCACCGATCCGCCGGAAAAGCAATCCATTCCGGTCGGTTGCGATATTTGCGACCTCACCGGTTACAAGGGCCGCATCGGTATCTACGAAATGCTGGTTCTCAACGAGGAGCTGCGTGCCGCGGTCCGTGGCGGCAGCCGTAACGACGAAGTGCGCGGCCTCGCGCGCCAGAACGGCATGAAGCTCATGCAAGAATACGCGCTCAAGCGCGTTTGCGAAGGCCTGACCACAATCGACGAAGCGCTGCGCGTCGTGCCCTTCGAACCGATTCGCGCAACCGGTTGCCCCTCGTGCCGCCACGAACTCTCCGCGGCCTTTATTTTCTGCCCCTATTGCGGCGTCCGACTCGTCGCCGCCGAACAGGAACATCACCACTCTCTGGTTGAGCAAGGGAGCTGAATCTCATGAGCACCCGCGAAAACGGCAAAGGCAACGGAGCGGAAGCGCACGATTGGGGATCGCCGCGCTCAGCCAAGCGCTTCTCCAGCCTGCGCGAACTTTCGGTCACCTATGAAGGCCATAGCGAAGTTATTGCGACTCGTCCGCCCGACATCAGCACGCGCGGCATGTTCATAAATACAACAAAGACCTTCCCGGAAGGCGCCGTTCTCAACGTCCGTTTCCGCTTGGCGATTTCCGGGCACGAAGTCCGCTCCCGCGCGGAAGTTCGTTACTGCCTTCCTGGAGTCGGTGTTGGAGTCGAGTTCATTGACATTGCCCGGGAGCACGTCCGCGCGATCGAAAAAGAGATCGAAGTTCGTAACGAATCTGCCAAGAAGTAGCCTCTTTAGGTGCGTTTCTCGCGCTTCGGTACCCGCAAACCACTCCTTTTCAGCAGGTTCAGTACTGGTACTTCCGATGTCACCGGTCTGCAACAATTTCCCGGTTGATGAAGAATTTCCACACCCATCTAGGATTTCCGACGTACAAGATGCACCTTAACGGCTTTATTTTCATCAAACGATTATTGCAAGCGCGTGGCAGTGGCCTTGCACCGTCGGAGAGAGGGGGACCCATGGGAGAACGCAGAAAGGCCAGAAGGTACGAAGTTTACCTACCGCTACAGGTCTGTTTGTCGCGCAAGAAGCCGGCTGAGTTTTGCACAGCGCAGCTGCGTGACATATCCCGCACGGGTATCTACTTTCATTCCAACGTGTCGATCGACTCAGGCGCAGGAATGGAACTGACTTTTGCCCTGCCAACCGAAAAGGAACGCGGCACTTCGGTGCTTGTTCGCGCGAGCGCAAAGGCCGTGCGCGTTTCTCCGTTGGAAAGCGACGTGGCAAACATTTATGGTGTTGCCGCAACGATTGACCGGATTGATTTCGTCCGCCCGGTCATGACCAACGCCGCCTAATCCTCTGCGATTCTCTCTTGGAGCATTCCAAACCCGAGGCGTGGTGTGTATCGAGCGGTTTTGTCTCTTCTAATTCTGCCTCCGCGGGAGAATCCAAAGTTATCTGCTGATCCGCAGAGTCGGTGACCGTGTGAATCCCAGCCTGGGCCCTCTGTCAGATATTGGCAGGGCGGACCAAGATCGCCACATCAAGTGCCCGGCGCCTGTACTCGGTCAGTCGCTTGGCGAGGAAGGATGGCGTGGCGCCGGTTGTGACTTCGACGAACCCGATCTGACCATAGAACCCGGTTAAGTGAGCGTACGGCACGCAATAGCACTCACGCTTACAAAGCCATTCCCCCACACGGCGCAACATCCGTGTGCCAATCCCGCGCCTTCGCCACTCCTCAGCGATGCGCATTCCGCGCAAAACGAGAGTGCCATTCTCCGGGGCAACCCTCACGACGCCAATCAATCCGTTCGCAACCTCGGCCAGCCACGCTGTGTCTTCCGCCTTCATGCCTCCTTGGTAGCCCCAGGCTTCATATGCGGTACGTATTCGGTTGAGATCCGGAGCCTGTGCAATCCGGACGGTAACGTTCATCGTACCCACAATCGAGATCCTCGCTCTGTCGGTTTCCGCAGCGCGCTCTTTCTTTCGGGCGCAACGCTTGCGACCGACTCGGCGAGCCATCGATAGGGCAGTTTAATCCGGTCGATCCCGCCATTACCATCTCCGGCGACACACTTCAACCCGAAGTCGAAAACGTCTGGTCCGCATATTTGCGGTACAAGGCTTTGCGGCGAGCGACGCCGTGAGGTCCGCGCTCTACGAAAATCTTCGAGTCACCATCGAACCTCATCCCATCATCCTGTTCACGCCGCCAGGCGCGTAATCCCAATCCACCTCGTCGGCCACGTTGCAATACGCGCGGATCTTGCCCGTAAGACCGGGCGGGAACGATCTCCCGCGCGATCCGGCGCAGAAAAGGCAAAACACACAAAACCGCCGCCAAGAGCATTTTCTTTGCTCCAATCATTTCGATCTTACCAATCAAGTGGAGTCTTACGTTTGCTTACCGTTTGTACGACCTTGACGTTAACCGCGGCCAATTGCAATACACTGGTTCTGTCGTGGAGTCGCAGCCCTCACTGAGCGTAGTAAAATCTCGCGGAGCCTGCCATGGCGTTGGATCCAAATCATCATTTACAGACCGCGCGGGAACTCGCAATCCTCCGCGTCCTGGTCTTGCACGCGCAGGAAAGATGCCATCCGGCCGGCACCCCAGAGACTGGAATCGCGCTCGACAATCTCGCCAAACACAGCTGGCACGATGAAGAGCACCGCGTCGTCTACGAATGCGTCCTTGCGTTGGCCTCTCACAATCGAAACTTTCCCCTGCGCGAGGAAATGGCCGCCGAAGCGACGCGCAAAGGCCATCCCGATGTCGATTGGGATCTTTACTTCGCTCCTCCAGGGCCCGACACCGACCTCGCAATCCTGGTCGAGTCCCTGAAGCCGGTTCCCGGGCGCTAGCTCGCGCCGGGAAAATCTCCAGGCTGAAACTTCTTCCCTACTCGTTTGTGAACGAACCTTCCGCAATCGCAACCAACAAATCCGATCCAAACCATTTACACTTGATATTCGCCATGACCCACACAATCACCCTGATTCCCGGGGACGGCATCGGCCCCGAAGTCTCGCTGGCAGTAAGAGAAATCCTCGCCGCTGCGAACGTCGACATCACGTGGGAGGAAACGATTGCTCGCGCCGAACTCGAGCGCCGCGGCATCGACTTCATGCAGTCCGGCGTGATCGATTCGATCCGCAAGAATCGCGTTGCGTTGAAAGGACCGATGGCCACGGCCATCGTCTCGGGTGCGCCCAGCATCAACGTCGGCTTGCGTCAGTCGCTCGATCTTTACGCAAATCTTCGTCCGGTGAAAAATCTGGAAGGCGTGCAGTCGCGCTACGAAAACGTCGATCTGGTAATCGTGCGTGAAAATACCGAAGACCTTTACGCCGGCCTGGAACACACGGTCGTGCCCGGCGTCGTCGAAAGCTTGAAGATCATCACGGAAAAAGCCTCCACACGTGTTGCGCGTTTTGCGTTTGAATACGCCGTGAAGCACGGCCGCAAGAAGGTCCACTCGATCCACAAAGCCAACATTATGAAGCTTTCTGATGGCCTCTTTCTCACTTCGATCCGCAAAGTGGCCGCAGAATACCCTTCGATCGAATACAGAGAGCTCATCATCGACAACGCGTGCATGCAGATGGTTCTGAACCCAAGCCAGTTTGATGTCTTGCTGCTCACGAATCTCTACGGAGACATCATGAGCGACCTCGCGGCAGGCCTTGTGGGCGGCCTCGGCGTCGTCCCGAGCGGCAACATCGGCCTTGAAGCGGCGGTCTTCGAAGCCGTTCACGGCACGGCGCCCGATATTGCCGGCAAAGGTATCGCCAACCCCACGGCGCTTTTGATGAGCGCGATCATGATGCTCGACCACATTGAAGAGCCTACCGCCGCGCGCCGTATCGAATCCGCACTCCACAATGTCTATCGCGAAGGCAAAATCCTCACGCGCGACGTCGGGGGCAAAGCCACAACGGCGGAGTTCACAGCGGCCGTCGTCGCAGGACTGAAATACTAGCGAGCTGCCGTTTTCCGCACTCTGAGCAAACGCGCGACAACGTCACCCGGAGTTCGGGTAAGCGGACCAAGGACCGTTCTTCGGTTTTTCTGTGACCCGGAATCGGAAACTACTAAGGATTCAGAATCCGATGCAAATCGAGCGACGGAGCGGTCACGCCGGCCTGGCTCAGCATAACGTGGACTTGTCCGCGATGGTGCGTCTGATGATTAAAGAAGTGACTAGCCGCGATCGGTGCCTGTTCAACATATTCCTTGCCCTGGTTGTTGATGTACCGAAACGACCGCTCAAAGAAATCGACAGGCAGGTACTGAAAGAACTCCTCAATACGCGCATCTTCGTCGGCGCGCGCCGAGCGAAGCGCCGCAAAGTCGTCGAACAAAATCGAATCCAGCGCCGGCGTAGTTTGGCCGCCCCCTTCGAAGCGGGTCATCCAGATGCGATCGCCAAGCAGCAGATGATTGAGCAGTCCATGAATGCTCCCGAACGAACCCGGCCGCTTCCTCCGATATTCGCCATCACCCAGTTGGGCGCAGCGTTCAAAAAGTCGCTCATTGGCGATGTGGTTGTAGCGCGCAAGAATCCGAAAATGTGTCCGCAGTTCCATTTGCCGAGATTACCTTCCGCCTGTCCGTCCGTACAGTAGAGCCTTGGGCATCGCTCGATTCGCGCGTCAGGCCACCCAACGGCTCGCTGCTAAGATCGCTCCATGGACTTGACCTCGCTCAACACGCCCGGCTTCCAGCGTGGCTACAAGATCTTCAGTTGGACGTTCTTCGCCTGCCTTGTGCTCGTGATCGTTCTCATTCTGCACAAATCCCCTGCGCCGGACGTACGCCGCGACCCCGCAGCGGCCGCGCGCGTCGAGCAAAAATTCGCGGCCGTCGACCAGGCCAAAGCCCAGGGTCAGCCACCCGCGCAGGTTCAACTCGACTCGACAGAGCTCAACTCGTATCTGGCGCAAAATCTCGAAATCCCCGACGCGCAATCCAGCGCGTCCGCGCCCCCTTCGATCACTCGATCAGGCTCGCCAACACAGGTTCCCGCGTCGCCCGCCGAGCCCGGCGCAATGTCCACGCTGCAAAACCAGAATCAAAACCAACCTTCCCTTGAAGAGGTCCAATCCTCGGTTCGCGACGTGAAAGTCGATATGGACGGCGATCTCATCAAAGCCTACGTGATCTTCAACGTTCACGGCGAAGATCTCTCGCTCGAGCTCGACGGCCATCTTGGCGCCGAAAACGGGTACATGAAATTCGAACCGGTCGCCGGAAAACTCGGTTCGCTCCCTCTTCCTCAATCCATGCTCGACGCCGCCGTCAACCAGCTTATGAACTCCCCGGAAAATCGCGAAAAGCTTCGACTTCCTGACGACGTCAGCGACATTTCCATCCAAAACGGCCAAGCCGTCCTGTCCTACAAGTAGCCCCTGTTCGAAACCGATGGGGCAAAGTCCGATTGTCCGCCCCCGCGAACGGCGATATAGTTTGCCCGGGGATTTTGCATCGGATCGGGGGATTGAATGCGCAACGCAATGCGCAAAGGGATTTTCAACTGGAAATGGGCGGGCATCGCCGCCGCTTGTTTGGTCGCGGCTTATTCGCCACATCTCTCGAGCCAGACCGGCAGCGGCGGCAATGCAACCGTCGGAGCGAGTAAAGCAGCGATCTCCGGTTCGCATGAAGATCCCGCCGCGGTCGCGCGCGGTGAGACCGCGTTCCAATCAAACTGCGGCGGTTGCCACGGCATGACCGCAAAAGGCACCGACCACGGCCCGGACCTCATCCGATCGAATGTGTTGATCGACGATGACCACGGCAGTCTGCTCACGCCTGTGATCCGCGATGGGAGCCCCGAAAAAGGGATGCCGAAATCCACTCTCAGCGCGGACCAACTTTCAGATGTTGTCGCGTGGCTTCACGCACAGTTTTACGCCGCCGATCATCGCACCACATACTCTTTCCTTAGCGTTCTTACGGGCGATCCCAAGCGCGGCGAGGCATATTTCAACGGCGCAGCGAAGTGCAACACGTGCCATTCGCCAAGCGGCGATTTGGCTGGCATTGGCGGCAAGTACGATCCGCACGTGCTTCAACAGCGTTGGCTCCAGCCGCGCGGCGCTGGTTTTGCTCGCGGAGGCGGTGCAGTCGCGGGCCGTGCTGCCAGAACCGTTGCGGTCACTTTGCCAAGCGGAGAGACTGTCTCCGGCACGCTTGACCGCATCGACGACTTTTACGTCTCGCTTCATGATTCGTCTGGCGAACTTCGCACATTTGAGCGCAATGGCAACACCCCCAAAGTCGTCGTCACAGATCCGCTGCAGGCACACCTCGATCTGCTGAAGACCTACACCGACGCCGAAATTCACGACATAACTGCTTATTTGGTGACCTTGAAATGACGAAACCGCATCGCTTCTGCAGGCTCTTCCCGATTGGCGTGCTGACGGCTCTGGCAACGCTCGCAAGCGTCGCCTTGTCGCAAGGCCTTGATCACAGTGTGCTCACCAAACCGCTTTCGGACTCCTGGCCAACCTACAACGGCGACTACAGCGCGCGCCGCTTCAGCGCGCTCACGCAAATCAATTCGACAAACGTCCAATCGCTCTCGCTCGCCTGGGCCGCCCGCATGAGCGCAGGCGGCGAAGGAAACGTGTCGATCAAAGCGACGCCGCTCATGGTGAATGGCGTTCTTTACTTCTCTTCACCGAACAACGCATGGGCTGTCGAAGCGCTCACCGGACGCGAACTCTGGCACTACGCGTGCGCACCGAACACGGGCAGTACGATTGGCAATCGCGGTATGGGCATGTACGGAAACTGGCTCTATTTCGAATGCCCCGATAGCCATCTGATCAGTCTCGACGCGCGCACCGGCAAAGAACGGTGGCGGGTCGAGATCACCGACCCTAAGCTTGACTACACTTCGACCGCCGCTCCGATCGTTGTTGGCAACCACATCCTGGTCGGCATCGGTGGCGACCACATCGACAATCCAGGCTTCTTTGAATCGCGTGATCCTGAAACGGGCGACCTTCAATGGAAATGGAACACGACGCCGCGCGCAGGCGAGCCCGGCATGGACTCCTGGCCGGACGAGTACGCATCTTCGCACGCCAACGGCACCACCTGGATTCCTGGCTCCTACGACCCCGAACTGAATCTCTACTACCTCGGAACCGGCAATCCCGATCCCGTCATGGCAGAGCAGAGCCGCAAGGGCGACAATCTCTACACTTGTTCGATCGTCGCGCTCAATCCGGACACCGGAAAAATGGCGTGGTATTACCAGGTTTCACCGCACGATACGCACGATTGGGACGCAACCGAATCACCCGTCCTGATTGACGGCACGGTCGACGGCCAGCCGCGCAAGCTCCTCGCGCAAGCGAGCCGCAACGGATATTTCTTCCTGCTCGATCGCACCAACGGCAAACACATCCTCACGGCCCCATTCATCCCAGGAATGAATTGGACCAAAGGGCTCAACGCGAACGGCCAGCCGATTCCCGATCCCGCAAAATATCCGTCGCCTGACGGCTCGCTGGTTTCGCCTCCCACCGGAGGCGGCACCAATTGGCAACCGCCGAGCTTCGATCCGCAAACGGGATTGTTCTACGTGGGCACAACGCAATCCTGGAGCATGTATTACAAGACCGACACGGACGATCATCCGGAAGGATGGGGCGGGGTGGACTCGGCGGTAGGGACCGAAGGCGGCGCGCTGCTTGCGATCGATTACAAGACGGGCAAAATCGCCTGGCGCCATGATTGGCCGGGCGGAGGCGGCGCTGCGCATATGCTCACGACCGCCGGCAAACTGCTCTTTACAGGTAACGGCAGCAACGTGATCGCCTTCGACCCGGCGAACGGAAAAATTCTCTGGCACGCCGGTCTGATGAGCGCTCCAAGCGCCGGCCCGATTACTTACACGCTCAACGGCCGTCAGTACCTGCTTGCCATCGCGGGCGACAGCCTCTACGCCTTCACCCTAAACAAACCCGCCGAGTAGCTTGAACTCGATTCTTTGCAGGCCGTTGCTGAAGCAACGACCTGCCTCGGCGCAACGCGGTCGGCTTAGCCCCGAAGTGCGGGAGTGGCCCGCCTGCCGGTGCCTCATGTCGGCCAGATCGGAGTGTAGGCGACGTACAGCAGCCAATAAACGACCACGCCCGTTACCGACACATACAGCCAAAGGGGCAATGTCCATCGCGCGATGGCACGATGCTTGTCAAACCGCCGGCTCAACCCACGGTTCAGCGTAATCAGCACGAGCGGCACAATTACCACAGCCAGCGCCGTATGCGACGTCAGCAGCGCAAAATAGACCGGCCGTATCCACCCCTGCCCGCCAAACCGAATCACGCCCGCCAGATAATGAAACGCGAGATAGAAGGCCAGGAACAGGCAGGAACAAACAAACGCGGCAATCATGCAAAACCGGTGCGCTTTGATCTTCCGCGCCCGAATCAAAAAGAATCCGATCACCAGGAAAACTGCCGCCAGTCCATTCAGCGAAGCATTCACCGCGGGCAATGAATGAAGAGGGATCAGAGTGGCCATGGGTCAGGAATTCTCGAAAGTAACGCGCACATGCCCGATCAAACCCAAGACGCACCGTGCGCCAAATCTGCAATCAAACTGGGGCGGCAGGGCGGCACAAACCCATTCGGCAAAGCCACTAATGCACCAATCTGTCCGCAATCATCCAGCACAACAAAATCGGGATATGTGCCACCGTCGCGTGCATCAGCCACTTCGCGCGAACATTGGTCCGCGAGCGGTTCGCCCACAACGAAACCTGCAGCAGCGCCATTCCCAATGTCAGCGCCGCAAAGAAATAGCCGATCCCAGCCATCCCAATCACCGACGGCAAGGCGCTCACCCAAACCAAAATCGCAGACGTCGTCACGATCTGGCGGAACGTAGAATCGCCCTTCGGCTCAACGACCGGCAGCATCTTGATTCCGGCGCGGGCATAGTCTTCGCGGTACATCCACGCAATCGCCATGAAATGCGGAAATTGCCAGAAGAAAAGAATCGCGAAAAGCACCCATCCGCCCACCGAAAGCGAGCCGCGCGCCGCAGCCCATCCGATCAACGGAGGCAACGCTCCGGGAATCGCGCCGACAGCCGTCGCAAGCGGCGTGCGGGTCTTGAGCGGCGTATAGACGCCGAGGTAAAGCACGGTCGTTGCGAGCGCCACCAGCGCCGCGATCGCATTCACCGCCAGAGCAAGCCACACCGCGCCGACGATAATCGTCGCCACACCAAAGATCACCACTTCGCGCGGCTGCAAAATGCCGGAAGGCAATGGACGCGAAGCGGTCCGCCGCATCACGGCATCCATGTCGCGTTCCACGTATTGATTGAGCGCCGCCGTTCCGCCCGCCACGAGCATCGTCGCGCAAAGCGTGTCCAGCAAAAGCATCCAATCAATCGGCCCTGTCGATCCCAGATAAAATCCAGCCACGGTCGTGATCACCACCAGAAACGTCACGTCCGGCTTCGTCAACACGATATAGGACCAAGCCCTGCTCGGCGCCGGAGCCACGGCCGACCGCACCCTGGTTTCCTGCTGGTTCATGCGCGAACCCCCTGCCCCGATCGAACAGCCGAAGGCTGCGCTGTCACTGCCACTGGCCGACGAATCATGCGAAAACACGTCAGTGTCAAAATCAAAGAAGCCGCGAGCGTCAACGCTCCCCCCAAAACGTGCGCGACCGACGGAATCACATACGTCAACGTCGGCTGGCCATAATCTGCCGTCGCCACAATCGCCCAATAGGCCAGTCCGCCGAGCAAAATCTGGATTCCGAAAAACATATGCAGGAATTTCACCGCGCGCCGCAACTCCGGCACATCGCCAAACCGTCCCTTAACCACGCGCCCGGCGAGAACCACCAGCACCGTCACCACGCCCGCGCCTACCAGATGCGGCCAAAGGCCGAATAGCCGGTGCCGGTACGCCGCGCCCAACACCAGCTGTGCAAAAATTGCGCCCGTCGTCCAGGCGGCCATCCCACGCGCCGTTGGCGCCACATGGTCATCAAACTGCGGCAAATCCTTCTGCCACCAGGCGCTCAAATAGAACGTCAGCCCAACGACCGCAATAAAAAAAGTCTGTCCCAGAATCGCGTGCGCGGTCGCCGTAATCGCGGGATAACCGTATAGCACGCGAATCCCACCCAGCACGGCCTGCGCAATCACCAATGCGAAGGCCGTCCACCCGAGCTTCTTGGCCAGCGGACGCTTCTCTGTCCGCGTAATTAAAACCGCCAGAATGAAAACGAGAATCGAAACGGTCGCCGCAATTACGCGGTGCGTGTATTCAAAGCGAATCCCGCCGATCATCGGCGGAATCAGCCACGAAAACCGGTCGGAACTAAGTCCGCGCGAAAGAGGCCAATCCGGCACCGAATCGGCGGCGTCGTTGCTGGTAACCAGGGCCCCGGCCATCATCAGCAGCACAATAAAACCGGAGGTAAGTACGCCGAAACGGAAGGCGGCGCGAGAGCCGGCGCTTCCAGAAATTGCCTCAGACCTGGCGGACATATGCAGTTGCAGGCTTCCTCGGTACGTGTGGGACTTCCAAGAATAATCCGCTACGGCCAAATCACAAAACACAAAATTCACGCTCCATCGTGCGGCGATCAGGCCATCCGGGATTGCACATGATTCGCGAACAGAAACGCGCCGCAGCAACCCAAGTCTTTGGCGTGTGTACGACCAACATCCTTGCCGATCCGATCCACCTTCCTGCGGGCCCTTCCCGTCCCCGGCGGGCGGCTCGAGAATCCGAGTATCGTAACTGTCCCTTTTGAGATAGTTCTGCGCAGAACAGATCAGGCATGCTCGTTACCGTCAACACTGCAGCGATTCCAGTATCCACGCCGACGATCGAGGTGACGCGAATATGAAACCGGCCAGCTGGCTCGGCATTTTGCTAATCGTTCTGGGCGCGCTAGCTCTCATCTATCAGGGGATCAACTACACGCGCCAGAAAAAAGTCCTGGATGTGGGCTCGGTCCATCTCACCGCGGAAACCGAGGAGCACATTCCGCTTCCTCCAATCGCGGGAGGACTTGCACTGGTTGGAGGAATTGTCTTGCTGGCCATGGGCGCAAGGAGCAAGTCGTAGCGCGAGAGGAACGAGCGGTCGGGCAAAGATAGCGCCGCACAAGACGAAAGGAGAGCTTCGATGTTACTTCTGATAATAGTTCTAGTTCTGTTGTTCGGCGGAGGCGGGGGTTACTACGGATATTCCAGGTGGGGCAGTCGCGGCGGCTTGGGAGTAGTTGGTACGGTCCTGCTCATCGTCTTGATTGTCTACCTGGTCGGCGGGTTGGGCTGATTTGATTGGCACAGGCTTGAAATCGCGAAAACTCCGCGATTCATGTGGGAAACATGGCTGTATCGGGCCAGGCGCCCTTCCCCACAGCTTGGGACACCGAATTTGCACAGGTAAACAGGAATCAAAACGCTGTAAGTCGCTGGGTAGTTGACGGGGAGAAATTAAATGCGCATCCGTGTGGTTCGTTCACTTTTGATCGCAGTTGCAACGCTGTTCCTGTCCGGGGCGGCGTTCGCGCAATTCGGCGTGTCGGTCGCAATCGCGCCTCCCGAACTGCCAGTCTACGAGCAGCCTATTTGCCCCGGCGATGGTTACATATGGACGCCCGGATATTGGGCTTGGGACGGCGCGTATTACTGGGTCCCGGGCACGTGGGTGTTGCCTCCGCAAGTTGGTTTCTTGTGGACTCCGGGCTATTGGGGTTGGGGCGGCGGCGGATTTCTTTTCAATCAAGGCTACTGGGGCCCGTCGGTCGGTTTCTATGGCGGGATCGACTACGGCTACGGTTACTCGGGTCACGGTTATGACGGCGGTCGCTGGGACCGTGGTCGTTTCTCCTACAACACGGCGGTGAATCACTTGGACGCCCGGTCAATCCACGACGTGTACAACACGAGGGTAGATGAGAGATCAGACCGCGTGAGCTACAACGGCGGCAACGGAGGAATCAATGAGCGCGCCACGGCTCAAGAAGAGTCCACCGGTCGCGAAAATCATGTTTCGCCCATTCCCGCCCAGACTCAGCATGCCTGGGCCGCCCGCAGTGACCCGCAGGAGCGGTTTACGGCGAATCGGGGTACTCCGCCGGTTGCTGCGACCTCTCGTCCCAACCTTGCGTTCCATCCCAGGGATTTGCCGCCGATCGACCGCCCGACCGCTCCGAATACGGGAAACGCAGCGCTCGACCAAAAATTCCAGAAGCAGCAAGATAGCGTAATCGCGAAACAAACCCAGCAACGCCAGAATCTTGAACAGAAGCAGGAAAACCAGCACTCTCAGCTCGCGAGGCAGAACGCCAGTTCAGCGCGAACGCAGCAAGTCGAGCAGCAGCACCAGCAACAGACACAGCACCTGGAGCAAAGAAACATGCAACAGATGCAACAAATGCAGCAGAGACAGCAGTCGGCGGGCGGAGCCGGATCTCACGGCGGAGGGCATCGGTAATCGAAGCTCTGCTCTTTCGCCGCGCGGTCCAAGAGAAATCGCGGACGCGAAGAATCTCCTCGGCACTCGGGTAAAACGGCTCCCCCCGGCCCGGGCGGAGTCGTTTCCGTCAATTACGCTGCTCCTGACCCTGCTCGTACGAGGAAGCTCGAACCGCAAGCGCACCAAAACCCCATCGGAAAACCCGCCCTCGTTCGGATTCTGCTTTGTCTCTCAAAATAGTGCTTGACGCCAAAAGCCGCAGATGCTATTTCTCTAGCACTTAGATGCTATAGAAATAGCAGGAGCCAATGACAAAGACATCTCACGCCTCACTTGCCCGCCGCGAACGCCAGATTCTGGACGCTCTCTACAAGCTCGAACGCGCCACGGTGGCCGAAGTAATCGCTGCCCTTCCCGGTAAACCGCACTACTCGACGGTCCGCGCGCAGCTTCGCGTTCTCGAAGAAAAGGGCCACGTCCGCCACCAACAAGACGGCCTGCGCTACGTCTACGTTCCCGCCGTTCCGCGTGACGTCGCGCGCCGCTCGGCCTTTCGCCATCTGGTCGACACATTCTTCGAAGGCTCTGCCGAAAAAGCCGCCGCTGCGCTGCTCGGCGGCGAAGTCTCGCAACTCTCCCCGGACGAACTCGAACGTCTCCGGCGCATGATCGCGAAAAGCCGGAAGGAAGGTGCGTAATGCTGATCGGCGCAAACTACGAACCTGCACTCCTCCTCCTATTGATGTGGGCGGCAAGAACGACCGTGCTTCTGATCCTTGCCTTCACGGCAACGCTGGTACTTCGCGGTCACTCCGCGGCGCTGCGCCATCAAATTTGGGCCGTTGCGATCATCGCCTCGTTGCTACTGCCTCTTGCGACCGTCGCGCTTCCTTTCTGGCATATCTGGTCGCTTGAAGCTGGGCGAGTCAATTCGCACCAGCCTCCCTCGCTACCGATCACAATCTCTGCCGGGGACATCACGGCGGCCGCAATCCCGACTCAATACAGCCCGGCCGATTTCTCCGGCGTCTTTCTCGCGATCGCCTCGCTCGGAACAGCATTCGTACTTTTCAGACTCACGGTCGGTCTCCTGCGGCTGGCTCGCACCTCTGCTTACGCAAGAGTCGCACCGCAAAAGTGGGTTAGCGAGCTCAACGCGCTACGCGCCGCATTTGGGATCGGTCGCTGCGTCGGCCTTCTCGAATCAGCCAACCAGACAACGATGCCGATGACTTGGGGCATATTCGGTCCGCGCATAGTCCTTCCGTTCGGCGCCTCCGAATGGACCGAAGATCGCCGTCGCATCGTTCTTTCCCACGAACTTGCTCACATCAGCCGTGGCGATTGGCTGTTTCAGATCGCCGCCGAAATTCTGCGGGCCTGTTTTTGGTTCAATCCGCTCGCGTGGCTTGCGGCGAATCGCCTTCGTCAGGAAAGCGAACGCGCTTGCGATGACACGGTCCTGAATTCCGGAATCGCGCCGTCTGAATACGCCAATGAATTGCTTGCGCTGACCCAATCGCTTAACACTTCGAGCCGCCGCTTCTCGCTTGCACTGGCGATCGCACGCCCTTCGAATTTGGAAAGGAGATTTGCCGCCATGTTGAACCCAACGACCAATCGGGATCCTTTGCAACGCACCGCGAGCCTTGTCGCCATTTTGCTCGGCGCAATCCTGTTGCTTGCCCTCGCGACGGTGCATCTGTGGGCGGAAGCTCCGCCGCAATCAGCTCCGGCGGCCACGCAACCGTTCGTGGCGCAAACGATCGTCGCCAACCCTTCGTTCGCGATTGCGACGACGTCGCCGGCCGTCCATGCCCAAACAACACAAGCGCGCACAGCCGCGGCAGCGGCGCGCGACCTGCCCGGGGGATCCGGCCAGGCTGTCCACTTGACTGCAAACTTCGGCTCGAAGTCCGCGGCGGCCAGTGCCGCCACACCGGCGCAGCAATCGGCAAGCGGCAATGTCGCCAGCATCACGGGGTTGGTCGAGGATCCAACCGGCGCCATGGTTCCCCGTGCCGTTGTCGATTTGACGTTTGAGTCCAATCCCCTCGTGCCGTCGGGCGAAATCTTGACCGGGCAGGTCGGCGAATTTACGTTTCCGAGCCTGGTTCCTGGTAATTACACCTTGATGATTCGCCAGCCGGGCTTTCAAGTCTATCTCGCGCAACACATCACACTCGCAGCCGGTCAGCATTTGGACCTGCGCCAGATTCGGCTTCGGGTCGGGACAATCACGCAGGTTCAGACCGTGCACCCAAACGAAACCACAGTCTCTACGGCGCCGGCAGACTGCAGTGCTCCGCCGGTAGCTCCCACGCCGGCTCCGACTCCCGCGCCCGTCGTGCCGCCCGATCCAAATGTGCCGAAAGCGCCGACCCGGATTCGAATCGGTGGCAACGTTGAGGCCGCGGCGCTCGTCTGCCGTGTCGAACCGGTCTACCCAGCGGCCGCACGCGCCGCCGGAATCGAAGGCACGGTGACCATGAGAGCCGTCATCGCGAAAAATGGCACGGTGATGTCGCTGGAGGTCACAAATGCGGACAAGGTGGACAGTTCGCTGATGCGCGCCGCGATCGACTCCGTGAGTGCTTGGCGCTACAAGCCGCTGTTGTTGAACGGCGAACCGGTCGAAGTCGAGACCGAAATCAGCGTCGTCTTCAGCCTGTCGAATTAACGCGCGGTTGAAACGTCGGATCCGGTCGCTACTCGCGGCGCAGTTCCACACGCGTAGCGCCATCGATCTGTTTCGTCTGGAATCTTGCGGGCAGAAACGCGCCAATCACTTCCATGTTGGTCCGCGCGTGCCGATTCAAACGCAGCGCCGTGTACGCCCCCGATCCCGCAAGCGCAAACGGAAGCAGCAGCTGATCGCTCAAATGTTCTCCCGCCACAGCGTTGCCTGCCAAATACGCACGCGCCTCTCGCGCCGCTTCCGACGCCACCTGCTCGGCGCTCGCGTCGATTCGGCCGAATCCGCACACTAGCTCGGTCGCGCCGGCCGAACTTCCCAACTCAATCAATACGATGTTCCCCGGTCCAACCGAATTGCGCGTCTCCACAATCTCGAGGTACTGCTCATCCCAATTCAACAGACTTCCCACTTTTTGGATTTCGCGCTCGGCGATCTTGCGGTTCAAATTCGCCACAATTGCCGTCACTTTGCGCCGCACGATCTCTCCACGTTCGATCAATTCAATCGGCGTCAATCGCTCGCACGGGGAAATGTCTACGCGAAACGCGCCGCCTCCCGCCGGATAAAATCCATATCGCTCAAGCGAAACTTCCACGCGCGGCCCCATCTTCGCAATCACCGGCAGGAAGCACTTCTCAAGAAAATCAAACGGCGGCGCCGACTGGTTGTGCGTCCCGCCCTCAATCCTCAATGAACTTGGCCCATCGGCCGTCATCAGGGCAGGCAAGACCGTCTGGAGCACCAGCGTCGCACTTCCCGCCGTGCCTACAACAAATCTGTGTTTCCCCGCCTTCACCTTTGCCGGGCGGAACTCGACCGCGCGCGATCCGAGAGCCGCGCCCTCAACGGTCGCTCCACCAATTTCCGCCGCGGCCAAAACAGACGTCAGATGCTGCCGCAGCAGACCCGGCCGTTCCCGTCCCGCACGAATATTCTCAATGCGAAAAGGCTGCCCCGTGGCAAGGGACAGGCTCAGCGACGAACGCAAAATCTGTCCCCCGCCTTCACCCGAAGATCCGTCGATTCGAATCATTCCCTCGCTCCCGGCAGCCGTTTCGGCATCCTGCTCTACACAGCCAACATCAGCCCTTGACGCAAACCACCTGATGCAGCGTGTACACAATCTCCACCAGGTCCTCCTGCGCCGCCATTACGGCCTCGATCGACTTGTAGGCGGCCGGCGTTTCGTCAATCACGTCCGCATCCTTACGGCATTCAATACCAGCCGTCATGCGCGCGTGATCAGCCAGCGAGAAACGGCGCTTCGCTTCGGTACGCGACATTGCTCGCCCCGCCCCGTGGCTGCAGCTGTGGAAGCTTTCCGGATTTCCCTTCCCGCGCACGATATAAGAACGCGCCCCCATGCTTCCGGGGATAATTCCCATGTCGCCTTCGCGGGCGCGGACGGCTCCCTTTCGCGTCACCAGCACGTTCTGGCCGTAGTGCGATTCGCGCGCTACATAATTGTGGTGGCAGTTGATCGCCTTCAGCTCCGCCGTGAACGGACGAACCTCTCCGCACGCGCGCACGGCCGCCACGATCTGCTCCATCATCATGTCGCGATTCAAACGCGCGAAATCCTGAGCCCACTGGACCGCTTCCACATAGTCGTCAAAATGCTCGCTGCCTTCCGAGAAGTACCCAAGATCGCGGTCCGGCAGATGGATGAACATTCGCTCCATGTCCTTCCGCGCCACCTCAATGAAGTAACTTCCCATTCGATTTCCCACGCCGCGCGAACCGCTGTGCAACATGAACCAGACAGCGTCTGCCTCATCCAGGCAAACCTCAATGAAGTGATTGCCCGTTCCGAGCGTTCCCAGATGGTTCGCGTGGTTGCCGCGATCCAGCTTCGGATGCTTCTCGAGGATCGCTTCATAACGCGGCTTGAGCGTCTGCCAGATTTCCATGTTGCGCGTGGGAATCTCGTGCCAAGCGCCGCGATCGCCCTTGCCGCCATGATTCGTGCGACCGTGAGGTACGGCCTTCTCGATCGCCGTGCGAA
>DATMLZ010000125.1:0-35885 GCA_035569955.1 Candidatus Acidiferrum sp. | reverse complement strand
GAAGATGCCGAAAAAGAGCACGACGCCGAGGCGAACAACGCCATCGTCGATCCGGCCTTCCTCATCGTTTTTGGAAAATATTCCTAAGCCCGCCATGATGTCTTTCTTGATCGGCATCCTTGCTTTATGCATCCGAAGGCGATATAGCGATACCGGATATATAAGCTGCAAAGTTGGCACTGTCAAGCGCATCCGCATGCCCTCCGCACTCGGTCGACGAGGAGATTGCATTGCGTCGCCGGGCCTCCGAGCCTGACAACAATGAAACTGTTCCTGATCCTGCTCGGTTTGACGATAGGGATGCGATGGCTTGTGTACTGGCTGAGGGATGGCGCGGGCGCGCGCTGGCTCAGGCAATTTGCGAAATATCCAGCGCCCCAACCGAACTATCTTGAGTTGCGCAATCGTGCCCTGCGATTGTCACGCGCAGAGATTGGCTTTGTCCCAGCCGCGAGCCAGACCCAACCGTGGGGCGTGGTGATGGACTGGGGCATGGAGACTGGGGTCGTGAGCGTCATCGCGTTTGCCGACGGGAGCGCGAGCCTCTATACCAGCACAGGCGGCGGCTCGATCGGCGGACAGGCGCACGAGGCGATTCGAAATGCTGCGCATGCGGCGGTAAACGCGGCGGACGAGATTCTATCGATCGCCCACGGGACGAGCTACGTTCCCCTGCCCAAGCGCGGCAACGTGTTCTTCTATTTGCGGACCGACGCCGGTATCTTCACGGCGAGAGCGCGAGAAAAGGCTTTGCGGGAGGGCAAGCATCCGCTATCGAAGCTCGGAGACGCAATGCAGAGTGTGATCAAGCAATACCGGCTGCTCGAGGAAAGCAGAAGCGCCCCCGACAGCCCGACTCGACGGGAAAGTTAACTGACGCAGGCGTTGGCGTAGAGCTTGTGGAGTACGCCCAAGCCGACCGGAGCGTCTGTGACAAAATCTTTCGTGCCGGCCTCGATACTGATGCGTCCCTGATAGTTGATCGCGCGAAGATTCGCAAAAAACGGCGCGTATTGCGGGCACTCGTTCACGTCGCGAGGGAAAGAACGGTTGTTACACTCGTTGGCGAAATGCAAATGAACGAGGCGATCTTTCACGGTGTGTAGAATTTTCGGATCCTCGTTTTCGGATGCGAGATGGAAGAAATCGCAGATGATGTTGATCTTTGGATGATTGGAGTCGACCGCTAGCCGGTAAGCGTCGGCTGTTGTGTTGATGATGTTAGACTCTTGCTTGCGCAGCGCCTCGATGCCGATCACGAAGCTGTAGTTGTGCTTGTCAATCTCGTTTCCCATGAATTGCAGAAACTGCTTGAGCTGCCCCCAGGCCTGATCCTGCGAAAAACCGTCGGGCACTTTCCGCGCACCGCCGCTGCCAAAGACGACGATTTTCGCGCCGAGAGCGTTCGCGCGCCCCAGCGATTGCTGGATATAAGGATCGAGCTTGGAATGATCGACGTCCGGGCCTACCACTTTCAAGTCACCCGGAAGCAGAACGTTCATCGATTCGACGTGGATGCGGCCCGCTTCGGACTTGGCGCGGGTAGCGGCAAAATCGGCGTCGCTGAGCGCCATCGCGCCCGTGACGGTCGGCTCGACGTAGTCAAACCCCATTTGCGCGAGGTCGTTCAGATGATCAAACAGGCTGTAGCTGCCCGACTGCGTTACGCCATAGCGCAGACGGAAAGTTCCGCAACCGGTCGCGAGCGTCGAGATCTGCGCCTCGAGTGGCAGCGCGGCCGAAGCGGCGGTTGCGCCCAGCGCTGTAGTCAGGAACTCGCGGCGAATCATCTGCACCTCAGCGGGATCGTCCGACATCAAACGCAAGGAGTATACGCTGGTCGAGCCGATCGCCGCACCCCGGTGGGAATTTGCCGGGTGCGGCGCGTATCGGACAAGTTTCAATAATTGCAACGGGTGTGCGAGACTATGCCTCGCTCTCAGAGCGCGTCTGCGCAGAAAACCGAATTGGAGGCTCTCATGTCCAACGTTTTGCCGGCCGGCACCGAAGCTCCCGATTTCACCCTCCACGTAACACCTGACCAAACGCTTTCGCTCAGGGAGTTGCGCGGACAGCCCGTGGTGCTCGCGTTTTATCCCGCGGATTGGAGCCCGGTGTGTGGCGATCAGATGGCCCTCTACAACGAAATACTGTCTGAATTCCGCAAATACAACGCCGAGGTGCTGGGAATCTCGGTCGATGGCGTGTGGTGCCACGACGCTTTCGCGCAAGAGCGCAAGCTGCACTTCCCCTTGCTCGCCGATTTCGAGCCAAAGGGCGCGGTGGCGAAAACCTACGGCGCGTACCGCGCGGCCGAGGGCGTTTGCGAGCGGGCGCTTTTCGTGATCGACAAGGACGGCGTCATTCGCTGGAGCTACGTCTCACCGGTCGCCGTTAATCCCGGAGCCGACGGAATTCTCGACGCACTCGACAAGCTCCCAAAGTGAGGATGTGATGGCAAAACTCAGGGTTCCGGTTACAGCAAACGACCATTCGCAGGGACCGGCAGACGCTCCCGTGACGCTCGTCGAATATGGCGATTATGAATGCCCGCACTGCGGACATGCATATCCAATCTTGAAACTACTGCAGAAAGAATTCGGCAACAAGCTGCGGTTCATCTTTCGAAATTTTCCGCTGCGCGAGGCCCATCCGAACGCAGAGGAAGCTGCCGAAACGGCCGAGTTTGCGGCGGCGCACGGCAAATTCTGGGAGATGCACGATCTGATTTTCGAGAACCAGCGGGCGCTGGGCGATCGCATGTTCGTCGAACTGGCGCATAAGCTGAAGCTCGACGTACAGGCGCTGGCGAAGTCGCTCAAGGGCGGAGAATTCGCGGATCGCGTTCAGGCGGATTTTTCCGGGGGTGTTCGCAGCGGCGTGAACGGCACGCCGACGTTTTTCATCAACGGCCAGCGGCACGATGCCGATTTTGAACTTGAGACACTGACCGAGGCGGTGAACCAAGCACTGGGCTGACCTCGAAATCGACCGAGCGCGTCCACGCTACTGATTTTCTGCCGCGATCAGGTCGAGCTGTATCGATTTGTGATCGCTTTCGGAAAGATAGACTGACCGGCCTTTTTGCGCGAAAGGCTTCAGAAAATCCGGGTCTCTGTAGGGTTCGGCATCTTGGTCGACTTTGTCCAGAGCATAGGCTTCGTAGCGCCCCGGCACAATTCCGGAAATATCAAATCGGCCGTACTGGTCGGTGGTTGAGGTTTCGAAATGGTCGTCGCGATTCGGCATGTCGTCCGCTGGAATCAGCGCGACGAATGCTCCGGCCGCGGGGATGTCGCCACTGCCTGTGACCGTGCCCGTCAATTCCGCCGTGTTTCCGCTAAAGACGATCTCGACCGATGACGGTCCCATATCGGAGCTGATCTGTATGCCGCTGCTCGGCAGGTCGACACCGCGTGATGTCGCCGACTTTATGTAGCAGCCGTTACACTGCGATGCAACGCGGATGTTGTACTTGCCATCGGTGACGCCCTTCAGAACGAAAGTTCCGTCCGGCTGTACGGTTGCGCGAGGTGGTGCAACAAAATTCATTCCCGGGCGATTAAGAGCGACGGAAATGCCGCTCGTGTCGCGAACTCCCTCCAAAGTGACGCGGCCCGCAATATCGATGCCTTGGGTGATCACGAGAGAGATGTTCTGAAGATTGGAGCTCCCCACCGTGATGTCTTCACTAGCGTCATGGCGCTGACCGTTTTCGTTTGACATCGCCGTGACTTGATAGTCGCCGGGTAAGACGTCCGAAAACCTGAAGGTGCCGTCCTGAGGATTTACCGCGGTGTCGTGCCCGAAATCCCGAGGCTCGTCCGCGCTGCGGGCGGTCAACATCACCATCGATCCGGGTCCAAATTTCCCAGTAATCGTGTTTATGACTTTACCGCTTACTTCGTAGGCGGTTACCTGGCTGCCCGTCAGAGAAAAATCGATTCCCGAGATTTCATCGGCGGCTTTCACTTCAATTGGAGACGCGCGATCTGCGCTGATTGCGTTGGGATAGTAGACCGGAACGTAAGCGATGTGGAAATCATCCGCAATCTCTCCATACATACGGCCCTGATAGATGGCCATTACGTAATAGCGGCCCGGGCGGATATCGTAAACACGGTATTCGCCGTGGTCGTCGGACATTCCCTGGCCGACATCGTCGAAGTTCTGCTTGCCTCCTCGATAATTTCGGATCATGAGCCGTATCTGCGCGTGTTCGATCGGCTCGCCCGTTTCGTCGACAACGCGTCCACTGATCGCGGCACACTTCTGCAAGCGAAAACTGAGATCGCCGAGTTTCTGGCCGGCCGCAAGCGTGAGAACGGCTCCCGGTTTGCCGGGTTGATCCTGGCCATACTGCTGTACGACGTAGCTATCGCGCTCGACCGTAAGGATGTACTGGCCGGGCTGAATGCTGTCGACGGTAAAATGGCCGGTTGAGTCAGTGAGGGCGACGGTTGGTTGCGCACCTCGTTGCCCCATAAGGAGCAACTGCGCGCGAGCTTTGCGAAGTGGCTCGCCCGTGGCGGCGCTGGTGACCGTACCGGAAATCGAAGCGGCTTTGCTCGATTGATCGGAGGAACTCGCGGCTTGGTGATTAGCGCGCTGCCCTTGCGCGCGAGCCGCCAAGGAAGCAGCGCCGAGGCACAAGCCAAGCGAGGCAGCGGCAAACAACTTCATGCGCGTGGGCGTACGCATGTCCATAAACCTCGTGGTGATGACAACGCAGAGGTAAGAATGGTCATAGGCGCCGCGCGGTTGCCTTGGCGAAATCAGTCCGAGTGCGAACTGGCCGCCGAAGTTGCCGCGATAGGACGTGCGCGCACGCGAAGGACTTTGCGCTGATTTGCTTCAAGGACTTCGAAACGTAGGCCGTCGAAATCGATGGACTCGCCCGTGGTTGGTACGTGGCCCGCGACCGAATTGAGCAGGCCGGCGACGGTGGCGGCGTGCGAATGTTCTTCGACCTCCGGCATCTCGATCCCGAAAATTTCGCCGATGCGTCCGACGGCCACGCTACCGCGCAACACCACCGATCCGCCGGATTCACGAACGACTTCCGGGGCCGGACGCCTATCCTCTTCGCCGATTTCCCCGACAATTTCCTCGACCAGGTCCTCGACGGTGACGACGCCCGCCATCGAGCCGTATTCATCGATTGCGATCGCCATCTGCTGGCTCTTGCGCTGCATTTCTTTCAAGAGCTCGGAGCCGAACTTGCTTTCGGGCACAAAGAGCGCCGGGCGCATTAGCTCGCGCACCGTGCGGCGCGCGGCTTCGCGTTCGGAAACTTCGAGCACGTCTCGGCTCATGGCGATGCCGACGACTTCATCGAGCGATTTTTCGTAGGCTGGGACGCGCGAATACTTGGTATTGACCATCAGCTTGCGGAGTTCTTCGAGCGTAGCCGATGCGGAGATCGAGACCACGTCAGGCCGAGGTGTCATCACGTCGCGCACACGCGTTTCGCCAAATTCGACGACCTGCTCGATCAGGCGCGCCTCTTCCTGCTCGATGATTCCCTCTTCGGTGGCGGCGTCGACAAAGGCCTCGATCGCCTGCTGATCGGCTTCGGGTTCTTCGACTTCGGGATCCGACAGATGCAAGACGGAGACGAGCAATTCGAGGACGCTCTGCACCGGCCACACGATCCACATCGCCAATTTCACGAGCGGAATGAACGGGGCGAGCCAGTTGCCCGGCGCACCCGCCAACAGCACAGACGGGAGGAATTGCATCAGGACGATCACTTCCGCCCCAAGGAAGACGACCATTTGGGCCGCCGCTTCCCAATTGCTAGCAACGAAGGCTGTGACGCCGTGAGCCGTCATCGTCGCGACCAGCACGAGCCAGAGACGCGCAAGCATGTTGAAGGTTGCGGCGGCGCGCGCGCGGCTCATGTGGAAGCGCGGTTCGATGATCGCTTCAAAAGTCTCCAGGTGCGCGTGAATTCGACCCACGGCGACGCGGCCGAGATCGTGATAAACGCGGTCGAGGTAGGAAAAGACGGGCAGCCCAGCCGTGAGCATGAGCACGCCGAGTGTGTAGACGAAGGCGCGCATCGGCTAGGTGATCCCCAGCGCGCGGCGCAGGCGTTGTTCGCGGCGGTCCATTTGGCCGGTGTCCGTCTCGTGATCGTAACCCATCAGGTGAAGAATCCCATGCAGGATCAAGATGCGCATTTCCTGGTCGAGGGTACGCCCACACAGGCGCGCGTTGCGGCGCGCGACGGCTGGAGCGATAGCGATATCGCCGAGGTATATTTTGCTGGCGCCGCGATCTTGCCGGCGATTTGCGCCACTTGCCGGAACCGCGCCAGAGCCGTCATCGCTCGGAAACGAAAGCACGTCTGTCGGCCTCTTTTTACCTCGATACGCTGCGTTCCATTTTTTGATTTGACCGTTTGTCACGAGGCAAACGCTCGCGGCGCTTCGTGGCAGGCGCACATGCTTCATCGTGCGGGAGAAAAACTGCTCCAGGCTGCGAATGGACAGGCGCACGGCTCGCTGGCGGTTGGAAATCATCTCGTGGGCGGAGAAATCAATCGCGGGCGCGATCCGGTCGCGCAACAGTGGGAGCGAGGTTCGTAGGACGTTTCGCCGTGCCCGGATGCTCTTCGTAGGCCTTGATGATGCGCTGCACCAGACTGTGGCGTACGACGTCGCGCTCGTCAAAATGGATCATCGCGATACCTTCGATCTTGCCAACGACTTCGATCGCTTCCACAAGTCCCGAGCGGCGCTCGTTTGGCAAGTCGATCTGCGTGATATCGCCGGTGATCACCGCCTTCGAGTTGAAGCCAAGGCGCGTGAGGAACATCTTCATCTGTTCGCTCGTTGTGTTTTGTGCCTCATCGAGGATGACAAATGAATCGTTGAGGGTGCGGCCGCGCATGAAGGCGAGTGGCGCAACTTCAATCACTCCCTTTTCGAGGAAGCTTTCGAGCCGGTCGGCTTCGAGAAGATCGTAGAGCCCGTCGTAGAGTGGCCGCATGTAAGGATCGACTTTTTCCTGCAGCGTGCCGGGCAGGAAGCCGAGGCGCTCGCCAGCCTCGACCGCGGGCCGTGCCAGGATGATGCGGTTGACTTGTTTCGAAAGCAACGCCGAGACGGCCATGGCGACGGCGAGATACGTTTTGCCCGTGCCGCCCGGACCGATCGCGAACACCATGTCATACGATTCGATGGCTTCGAGATATTTTTTCTGTGTGGGGCTTTTGGGCGCGACGACCTTCTTGCCGAATGTCTTGGTGCGCGTTGGCGAAAACGCGCCGCGGAGCGCGGGCGTCGGTTCGCCGGCCGCAGTGCGAAGCAGATCGCGCACTTCCCCGCTATCCGGTGCGTTACCTTCGCGGACGCGCTCATTGTAAGCGCCCACGAGGCGCACGGCGCGTTCCACCTGCTCGGGATCGCCTTCAATTTCGAGGTCGTGATTGTCCAGCCGCGTCCTGACGCGGAGCGTGGACTCAAGGAACTTTAGGTTTTCGTCCAGGGTGCCGAAGAACTCGTTGATCCCCCCGGCGATTCGGACAGTTTGCTTCATCAAATGAGGGCCGCAGCTGGCGGCGCGTGAGTTTCCTGTTCGAAAGTAGCGTAACGCTTGCGGCAATGGGGGTCAAGCATTGGGCGGCGGGTGACTAACCTAAGCCGGACATCTTCACTTGCTACGAACAGCATTGGGCGGCGAGGGTCGAATTGACAGACGACGCGCGTTGGAAACACCCACAAGCGGATCCGGAAATGCTTGTGGTCGACGCGGCGGGTGCATGGTCGACGATTCTGAGCGCAGTCTTGCCAACACACGGTCTCGCCGCGGCAATATCTGGCCTGCTATCCTGCCACGACTTGATTTCGGCTCTGCGGGGCACGGCGGGATTTGCACCCGGAGTTTTTGCGTTCGCCATGGACACGCGGTTATAATCTGAATCCTTCAGACATATGAACTCTCTAAGTCGACGCGCATTCCTTGAAAAAGTCTCGGTTGTCGCAGTTGGCGGGATCGCCTTGAATGGCGCTCCGGCTGCCTTCGGAGTGGTTCGACCGGCTCAGTCAGCTGCTCCCGGACCGCACATATCGTTTCCGACGGCGCCGCGGGATCGCATCTCTGTTGCATCCTATCCGTTTCGGGCGTACATCGACGCACCGAACAATCGCAATCGTGACTCGAAGTTGCCGGGGATGGACCTTACCGACTTCCCCGCAGAAGTCGTTAAGCGTTTCAACGTTCATCACATCGAGCCGCACAATCGCCATTTTCGCTCGACTGACCCGGCGTATCTGGCGAGTTTCCGCGAGGCGCTAGCAAAGGCGGAAGTGGGCGTTGCGAACGTGGTTGTCGACGGGCGAGGAAGCTTCTATGATCCCGATCCGGTCACCCGCGAAACAGCCGTCACGGCTGCGAAAAGTTGGGTGGACGTGGCCGCCACGATTGGCTCGCCCAGCATCCGCACGCACATTCAGGGATCACGCAATTCGGCTCCCAATGCCGATCTCGCCGCCGAGAGTCTGCAGAAACTGGCCGGATATGGGGCCGAGAATAATGTGGTGGTCAATCTGGAGAACGACGACCCGATAACCGAGGACGCATTCTTTATCGTGAAGGTGATCGAGCGAGTCAATCATCCCTACCTCCACGCGCTGCCCGATTTCGCGAACTCGATGCTGAAAGGTGATGCGAATTTCAATTATCGCGCGCTGCAAGCGATGTTTCAGCACGCCTATTGCATCTGCCACGTGAAAGACGGCGAGACCGACGATCATGGCAATCTGGTGACCGTTGATCTGAAAAAATCGTTCGGTATCCTCAAGGCCAGCGGCTATCGCGGGTTCTGCTCAATGGAATACGACGCCACGGGCGATCCCTACGCGCCGACTGCAAAGCTTATCGAACAGACCATTCAGTATCTTTCTTAACCTCATTCACCTTCCGGAAACCTGTCGCTCCAGACTCAGACTCTGAGCCCAGCGTCGGCATCTTCAGTTTTTGGCACGCAAATCCGCGCGGCTCGGAGCCATTTTCACAGTCAAGACTCGACGGTTGACGCGGCAGGCGCGCCGTACTAGTGTGAACTTACACCGGGAAGGAGGTGGTCCGATGACAAGTTCGGATTTATGCGGCACTGATTTACGCAGTCAAAGACCAGGTGAGGTGGCTGAGACTTAGAGCTGGTTGCTCTAAGCGGGGGTTTCGACGCCGCTGCGCACGCAACGCGTGATAGCGGCGAATGAAGCTGCAGCCCGCACACTTACCGGTGAGCGAGGTCGAAGCGAACGGCGACAGGTCGCGCCGCCGTGCAGACCGCAGGACCCGGAGTTGCCGAACCACCAACGAGGCCACGTAGAGTGACCACCTCTTTGGTCAATTTCAGCAGTCCACCGAATGGCCCGTGCTTCGATTGGAAGCGCGGGCCATTCTGCTTTTCGATCACCGGCTCACCGAAGGAATGGATTCGTTTCGCGTTCTTCGCCGATGGTGGTCGTACCGCCGTGGCCCGGATAGACCAGCGTCTCGTCGGGCAGAACGAGCAGCTTTTCGCGGATCGAGCGGATGATTTGCGGAAACGATCCGCCCCACAGATCAGTGCGACCGATGCCGGATTGAAAAAGCGTGTCGCCCGAGAGGAGCGTCGGCGAATAGACATGGCTGGCATCGTGATCCGGAGCGCCATCCATTGGCTGTGACTGCTCTTCAACGACGAGGCTGATGCTGCCGGGCGTATGTCCGGGAGTGTGCAACACGCGCGCCGCATACCCGCCCCAGCGCAGCGAGTCACCCTCTTTTAAGAAAGAATCGATCGAGATCGTTTCGGGCGTGGGCACTCCCAGCCACTCGGCTTGTTCGTCGAGGCCGCGATACAGATCAAGGTCGGCCTCGTGAATCAACACAGGCGCGCCAGTCGCACGATGCAGCGCGGCGAGGCCGCCGACGTGGTCGATGTGCGTGTGCGTGCTAACGATCGCGCGCGGGTTCAGTTTGTGGCGGCGCAGAATTTCAAGTATGCGATCCGCGTCATCGCCGGGATCGACCACAATTGCCTCGCCGGTTTCTTCGTCGCCCAGGATCGAGCAGTTGCATTGCAACATGCCGACGGGAATCACTTTGTGGATCAGTCGCGGGGCCATCGTAAAAAGTATAGCGCGGAACTTGGGAGCGAAGGCCCTGTGCGGCTTCTGCTAAAATGTTCGCGGGAGAAAAATGGAGACCCGGACTTCTATTTACGAGACACCGCTGCTCGGCAAGCATCGCACGGCTGGTGCGCGCATTGGCGAATTTACGGGCTGCCTTTTGCCGGAAGGCTTTTCCGATTTTGATTCCGAGTACCGCGCCGCCCGGGAATCGGTCGCTCTCATGGATACGAATTGGCATCTCGCGGTGAACTTTACGGGTCGCGACCGAGTGAAATACCTGCATGCGATCACGTCCGGTAACGTGAAGGATCTCGCCGCCGACTGCGGGACGCTCGCGCTGCTCCTCAATCCGCAGGGGCGCATCCTGGCGGAGCTTGAAATTTACGCGCTTGCGGAAAGTGTGCTGGTGCGTTCGCACGTTTCGTTGCGCGAGCAGACGATCGCGACGCTGCGCAAGTACGTGCTTGGATCGCAATTGAAGCTGGCGGACTCGACCGACGCGACAGGAAGCTTTGCCATTGAAGGCCCGCGCGCTCCAGAAGCCGTGCTGGTTTTATGCGACCTAAGCATTACCGATATGCCGGAAATGGCTGTGCGCGAGGTTTCGATAAATGGCGTCGCATGCCGGTTGATCCGGCACTCGCAGTTTGGCCAGCCCGGCGCGGAGTTCATCACGAGCCGCGATTCGCTCGAGCAGGCATGGAATGGCGCGCTGAATGCGGTTCGTGGTCAGGGCGGCGCGCCGATCGGCGTGCTCGCGCTCAATTCGCTGCGGCTCGAAGCGGGCGTGCCGTGGTTCCCTACCGATTTCAACGATACGGTGATCCCGCACGAAGCAGCCGTTGAAGCGACGCACATCAGCTTCAACAAAGGCTGCTACACGGGACAGGAAATCGTCGAGCGGGTCCGTTCGCAGGGCCGTGTGAATCGTAAACGGGTGTTGCTCAAGTTCTCGTCGGCGCTGCCGCCGGTGGTGGGTACAAAGCTCCGCGCTTCGGGAGTAGACGTCGGCGTGATCACCAGTGCCGGGTACTCACCAGCGAACGGAACAGCGATTGGGATGGGCTATGTCCGCCGAGAACAACACGGCGGCGTTGTGGAGTACGAGGGCGGAACCGCGGAAGTGAAAGCGTAGTCTCGAATGCTAGCCTATTCAGGGATCACTTCGACCGCGCTAATCGAAGGGTAGTTCACGTCGGGCGTGAAGTAAATTTCGATCTTTCCCTGCGGCGTTGGGTCGATGTGGGTGAAGGTCTTCACAATCGGATCGCCTTGCGCCTCACGCATAATATCGAAATTGTTCGATAGAACCGCTCACTTGTCTGGTCAGTACAGCGTCCAGTCCGGTTTTGGTAAGCGGCGGCACAACGGCTGTCGCGGGCGGGACGCAGACCGGAGGCGTGGTTGAATCGTGGAAGCAGTTTTACTACGGCAAGCTCAGCTATGATGCCACCCACTCATTGGCGATCAGCTTCACGATCACATCACCGTGGGGCAAGAGCATGACCGGTGCGAAAGGGGCGCTGGTCAAAGGCTGGTCGCTTAGCGGCGTGACACACTATCAAACCGGCTCTCCTCTGACGGCCACTGCTAGCGTAAATATCGGCCTGAGCGGCATCAGGGCCGGTCGTCGCGCACAGAGTGTGGCGAATCAACCGCTCAGCTTTGCGGGTAGCTGCTCGAACTCGAAGGCGCTTTGCTGGTTCAACCCGGCTGCGTTCGCGGCGGCCTCGACCTTGGCGGCCGGCAATGCCCCGACGGACAACCTGATCGGTCCCAATTACTATCAGTGGGACCTTACGGCGCGCAAGACGATCATCCTGCCGTGGCGCGAAGGCATGAGCTTCCAGATTCAGGGAGACGCCTTCAACGCCTTCAACCGTACGAACTGGAACAATCCGACAGTCAATAATGCCGGCAGCACCAGCTTCGGCCAAATCACCGGCTCGCTCCCGGCGCGCGTCGTCCAGCTGGGTGCGAAGTTCAACTTCTAACGATCTCGCCATGCGAGGCTCTCGGAAGCGGCCAAGAAGGACTTGTCGCGGTCCCATTGGCCGCTCCGGGGTGTTCGTACTCTCTCCAAACGCTAAATGCTTTTCCTTCAACGCGCGAGCTGCCGCAAAAAACGTTTGATTCTCGCTGGGCGAGAGGTATATAAGCGCACGCATGGCTAACCTACCGTCGTACATCGAAAAAGCGGTGCCCAATCCGCCAGCGAATCGGGCTCCGTGGTTCAAAAATACCGCGCCCAGTTACGCCGGTATTTTCCTCTGGGTGGTATTTTTCCAAGCACTCGCGGATGGGACGTTGCAGCATGCCTCTCCGCTCTTCTGCGTGGGCGCGTTGGTCCTCGCAGGCATTCTCTGCTACGCGCTCTATTACTACGCCCCGGCCATGCTCGGCATGAAGACGGGCTACCCGCTCTACGTTGTGGGCAGCTCGACTTTTGGTACGACGGGCGGGTATCTGATGCCCGGCATCCTGATGGGCTTGCTGCAAATTGGCTGGTTCGCGGTTGCGACGTTTTTTGCCACGCAGTACATCATCGAAGGACTCGGTAAAGTGCCGAAGACTGGAACCGTGCTCTTCACCGTGATCGCCATCGTGTGGGGGTACGCGACGGCGACGGTGGGCGCGAAGGGCGTGCAATATGTGGCGCGCGTTTCCCAGATCCTGACGGTGATTCCTGCGCTGATGGTGCTGTTTGTGTTCTTCAAGACGGCGGGCGGGATTTCGTCGTTCCAAGTTGCGGACCCGAATCCGATGGCGTCGTTGAGCTTGATCCTGACGAGCGTGATTGGCTTCTTTGCTACGGCGGGCGCGGCAGGCGCGGATTTCGGTATGAACGCTCGCAATGGCAGCGACGTGAAGCTTGGTGGGATCTTCGGCATCGTGGTGGCCACGATTTATGCTGGCGCGCTGCCTGTGCTTTCCGTGGCGGGTGCGAACGGGCTGCACCCGGGCACTGGCTTCACCTATGACAAAGTGATCGGGTTGATCGGCGGCCCCATTGGTTCCTTGATGTTCTTCCTGTTCGCGGTGGCTTCGGTGGTGGCGTCGTGCTTCTGCTCGTTCATCGCCGGCAATAGCCTGGCTACGATGATTCCGGGCGTGCCGCGCGTCACTTCGTCGATGGTCGGCGCCACGATCGGAATTATTCTTGCCGTCACCGGTGCGGCGTCGAATCTGATCAATATTTTCTCTCTGGTCGGCGCATCGTTCGGGCCGATCTGCGGTGCGATGCTCGCCGATTATCTGCTCTCGGGCGGAAAATGGTCGGGGCCGCGCGAAGGTATCAATTGGGCTGGCTATCTGGCATGGGCGATTGGGTTCGCGGTGGGCATCATTCCGATCAGCTTCATTCCGGCGCCTGCTTCTTTGAAAGCGCTCGACCAAATCGCTCCGCTTTACAGCATGATCGCGGGATTCATCGTCTACGCCGCGATCGCAAAGCTCGGCGGGCTGCCGCGGGCCGTTTCCGTTCCACAGGCGCAAGCGGCGGACTGAAGCTCGAGCACACACCTCCTCCAATGGGGCGAGTCTTGGCCTCGCCCCCAACTTGATTCGCTTCCTATCCTGGCATTTCTCAGGTATTCCGGACCAGTTCGAGAATTTCCTCGCCTGATTTGACAATGTGAGCAGGGCCTAAGGATTCCTTGACGTCGGCCGGGAGCGCGGCCGCAACCGAATCGCTTGCCACGATCGGCGGACCGCCCGGCCAGCAAAGGAAAACTTGGCCCATTTGCAAGATAGAGTGCAACGCCCGCCATAACCGCAGCTCGCCACACGGACGATTCACAGACAGGCCTTTTAGTGTGACAGCGTCGTTGCCCGGATGCACTTCGCTGTGATTGCGAGCATCGTAGCGAATGCTCCAACGGGAAGAGTCCGATTCCTTTTCGACGATCGGGAACAGCTTGCGGACCCTTTCTCTTGAGATGCCCTCCCTCTCGGTTTCACCAAAGAAGATCACGAAAAGGTCGAAGCTCATATTGGTTCCGATGCGGCTTCGTCGGCGCTCAAAAGTTCCACAAACACTTCGTTTGAGACAGCGAGGCGACTGGGCGCGAGCCTGACGCGGGAGCCTTCGATTTCGATGAGCCCAATCTGGCTCAATTTCCCGAGTGCGGTGCGGATCGCGTTCAAGCGAGGCTCGAAGCCGTTTCCATAGGCCACCTCGATTGCCGCCAGATCGATCCCCTCGAGTTGGCGCAGCCCCAGGAAAAGCTCTTCATTGAATGCTTGCTCGCGCGTGACGGCTTCGACCTGCTCGCGCGGCGAAACTCCCTTTTGGATCAGGTCCGTGTAGCGAAGCGAATCGTGGACGTTGGCCCAGCGCGTGTCGCCGTCAAAGGAATACGCGCCAGCACCGAAGCCAAGATACGGCTCACGGCGCCAGTATTTCCGATTGTGTTGGGAGCGGCGTCCCGGAAGCGCCCAGTTTGAAATTTCGTAGTGCTCGTAACCCGCAGCGGCAAGTCGTTTGCACGCGGATTCGTAGAAATCGGCCTGTTCATCGTCGGAGGGGACCGCAGCGGCGCTGTAACGACTCCCACCGGCGAGCGATTCCCTTCCGAGACGGCTTCCTTGGTCAATTTCGAGCAGATAGACGGAAACGTGATCGGGCCGAAGCGCGAACAGTTCGTCAAGCGATGATTCCCATGACTCGTGCGTCTGATGCGGCAAGCCAGCGATCAAATCCATGCTGATATTGGCGAAGCCAGCGGGGCGCAAGGCCTCGACTGCGGAAAAAATATCGGCGCGCCGGTGCATCCGGCCGGCAGCTTTGAGCTCGTCGTCGTGAAAAGATTGGACCCCAAGGCTGATGCGGTTGAAGCCGGCCGCGAGCCATTTTTCGGCTTTTTCGCGCGAGATCGTCTCAGGATCGGCTTCGAGTGTGATTTCTGCCGCCTCGACGCGATGGGTGCGCCGAAGAGCGTCCAGAATTGCCGTGAGCGCCGCGGGATCGAGCAGACTGGGAGTCCCGCCGCCGAAGTAGACGGTATCGACGGATTGTCCTGCTCTACCGTCGGCCAGCTCTGCAATTTCCCGGCAAACGGCTTCGGCATAGGGCCGGAACCGGTCGCGCGAGACGACCCCCGTGTGAAAATTGCAGTATGTGCACTTTGTCTGGCAGAACGGCACCTGAATGTAAATGCCAAGGCTCACGAGCCTGCTCTCATCGATCCAATCCCTATAGACACAGCATAACCGACATGAAAGCCCAAGAAACAGCGTGGAACGGCCTCAGGGATAAATCGCCGTCGGCACTTTGCTGTCAGGGCGCTTGCTGAGCGTGTTGAGATTATCGAGCGTAAAGACCGTCGGACCGGGCGTGCCATCCTCGTTCCATGCATCGCGCTCGGGCGCCCAATACATCACGCCGATTCCGCGCGGCGCTTTCTTCACGGTATTCACCAGATCAACCATGAATTGAAGACGCCCCTCGGGTGTGATCGGCCAGATCATGTCGTCGTTGTTCAGCACGTGCGAAGGGCCATAACCGGTCTCAGCCACGAGAAAATCCTTGTGATAGCGCTTCGCGCAGTTGTTCATGTTGGTCCACAGATCGTCGAGCGTGCCGTGCCCCCAGATCGGATAGAAGCTCTGCGCGATGATGTCGTATTGCACGTGTGCGGCGGTGATATGATCAAAGAACCATTTGGTCGTGTCCCAACGTCCGCCCTTGTCGATGTGGATTGCGATGCGCGGTGGCGTATTCCCCGCTCCGGATTTCACGCCGCGGATGCCGGCCTTGAGCAGACCGATCAAGTGATCCCACTGCTCGGCATCGTTGTAAGGCTGCGGGCCGGCACTCGTGTTTGAGCCGGGAGCTTGGATTTCGGCGATCGGCCAGGCGACGCCGCGCGTAATTTCGTTTCCTACCTGCACCATATCCGGCATGGCACCGGCATCCTTGAAGGCTTTGACGGTGTCGTGTGCGTATTGCTCCCACTGATTCGCAAGAGCATCGATATCCATGCCCCGCCAAGCCACAGGAATTTCCTGATGGCCCGGATCGGCCCAGGTGTCCGAGAAATGGATATCGAGCAAGAAAGCCGCGCCCGCTGCTTTGATCTGTTTGGCGAGCGGAATTGCGTTCTCAAGCGTGTTGTTCGGAGCGTTACGCACGGGCGCGACAAAAACTCGAATACGAAACGCGTTCCATCCGTGTCGCATCAGAATGGTGACTTCGTCGTTCGGCCTGCCGTCTTCCTGATACGTAAGCGGGGCGCGCCCTGCGCGGCCGGCCGCATCGAGAGCGGTCACGTCCGCCCCGAGAAGAAAATTCGGAGATTTCGATTTTGGGGCAGCGACGGACGGTCCCGCGATCAAGCAAGCGATGGCAAGCGTTAGTGCGATCCGGATTGTGTAGCGGGGCGCAAGGCGGTGCATGTGGGGCTCTCCCGTTTCTTTCGCGGTGAATCGTTATTGGGGATGGATCGCAGCCCGGAGCCCCGGCCAGATCCTGGCAAACATCGCGGGGACGTTTAACACAACAGCGTTATAACTCGCGCCGACATCAGTCGGAAACGATTTTTATCCACAATTCTCTGGTGCGCGGGCCGTCAAATTCGGCGAAGAAAACCTGCTGCCATCGGCCCAGCACGAGGCGGCCGCCTTCGATCCAGACCGTCTCGGAGGAGCCGACAAGGGCGAGCTTGATGTGTGAGTCGGAATTCCCTTCCGCGTGGCGGTAGTCGCCGTTGCGCGGGACAAGCCTGTCGAGCGTGACTTCCATGTCCCGGGCGACGTCAGGATCGTAGCCTTCGTTGACCAGGAGTCCCGCCGTGGTGTGCGGCACGTAGAGGTGGCAGACGCCGCTCTGGCACCCTGAGGCGCGGACGAGTTTCTCGATTTCCGCAGTGATGTTCCTAAGTTCGGTGCGACGGCTTGTGCGAACGGTGAGCGAGTCGGGCATCCGCAATAACCTTTAGCCACAGATGAAACGACAAAGCAAAAGGCCCACCCCAGCCGACGCGGCGGAGGTGGGCCTTTTTCCAAAAACTCACACCTCCCGTTACGAGAGAGCGGCGGCGGAGGAAGCGCCGTAAAAGCCGAACCAGGGCTTTGCGGCCGTAAGTCGCGAGTTCACGTTGCTGATGTTCTTGATGCCCTGATCGTTGAGCCAATCTTCGAGCGCTTTCACGCCCTTGCTGGCGTAAACCGGGATCGCGTCTGCCCAGGTGGCGCGGCCGCAAAGAACTCCCGAGAAATTCACGCCGGCTTGGGCGACAAGCTCGAGCGTTTCATTGAACACCTCGTTGCTGACGCCAGCCGAAAGATAAATAAACGGCTTCTTTGCGACGGCTGCGGCTGCCCTGAAGTGATCCTTGGCTTCCTCTCGCGTGTAAGCGGCGAAGCCTTTGAACGCTTTCGAACCGGGAACGTACGTCATGTTCACAGGAACTTCGACCTTGAGCACATCGACGCCATACTGAGGCTTGGAGAATTCTTCCATGCTGGTTCGAACGATTTCAGGCTTCTTTTTTGCGTATTCGAAGCTCTTTTCGTCTCCGCCCTCTTCATAACCGACGAGTTCGAGGAAAAACGGCACGTCCGCGGCTTTGCACTCGCCGCCGATGCGCTCAACCCACGCATGCTTGATGTCGTTGACGTGGTTCGGATCGTAGGGCGTGTAATAGAGCAAAATCTTGATGCAATCAGCGCCGGCTTCGATCAGGCGCGGGACAGACCAGATGTCGAGCAGATCGGGCAGGCGGCCGGGCCGCGTGTTGTCGTAGCCGCTGTTTTCATACGCAAGCAGCAGGCCTGCGTTGCGCGCCCGGGCTTTTGCAGCCGGCAATCCGTATTCGGGATCGAGCAAAATCGCGCTCGCGTGAGGGGTGAGAATGCGCACAACGGTCGTCTTGAATTCCTCAAGCTCGTCGGCCTTCACTTGTTTCTTATCGACGCCTTTCGCTTTCGCTATGGCGGACATAAGCGAACCGCGCTGATCCATCGCCGCAGCGGCGATGACGCCCTTGTCGTTCGATACAGCTTGCAGGCCCTTTTGTTTCCCTGGCGTGATCTTCATTTAATGCGTCTCCTCGCCTTGCATGTATTGGAATTGAGCAGAGATTTTATCACGGAGCGCGCCGACGGCGTCCGCTAGTTTCAATCCAGAAAGAGCACGTGATGTTGTCCGGCGCACGAAGAGCCTGCCGAGCCGGGGGGCGGCATGACCTGAAGGATTTCATCGAGAAGCGTCAATCCGTGGGCCGCAAGATGCGGCAACGCGGAAAGATGGCGCTCTTGCAGTTCGTGATTGGCGTAAAGCGCGTCGAAAAGGATGCGTTCGTGGCGATCGAGAACGCCGGTCCGGAAGTTCTCGGCGCGCCCGACTTTCTCCTTGAGCTTCTGGAAGATGCTGGCGATTTTCTCTTCGGCCGTTTCGACCGAGCCGAGCAGTGTCGCATCGAGCCGTTCGAGCGGCAGGCGGTATGAAGCCATCATTTTCTTTACGGTCTCTTCGTCGGCTTCGAACTTCTTGGACAGTTCGTCGGGAAGTGTTTTCCGCTCCATCTGGGCGCGCAGGTACTGCTTGCCGCGGAATACGTCGCGGATGTCGAGGTCGTATTGGTCAAGAAAGCGTGTGATGGGTGCTTCGACAAGGGTAAAGCTGGCCCGCGCAAGAATGGCCGGCATTCGGCCGAGAAGTTTTTTGTAAACAATCTGCGATTGCGCGAGATATGCGATCTCGGCCGGGCCGCCGATGTAGGCAGCTGTGGGCAGGATCGTGTCTTGCAGCACCGGGCGCAGCAGTGCGCTTGCCGTGAACTTTTCGGGGGACTTTTCCAGCATTTCCAGCAGTTGGTCTTCCGTCAGCCTCACGGCTCCCGCAGTGAACCCGCCTTTTTCGCGACTGCGAAGGGGCTCGCGTTTGCCATCGGCGCTGCAAAAGACCAGCGTCGATTCGTGCGTGACTTTTACCTGCGCGTGATAGCCGGATTGTTCAAGTTCATGCGAGCGCTGGAGCAGCGCTTCGCGCAATTCATCGGCCGATTCGATTGCTGCCCGGCAGACCGGCGCGGCGATCCGCTTCAGGCGAGAATCCTGGGGGTCGACAAAGAGCAGTCCGCGCCCGGCGAAAATACGCGCGAGCAATTTGCCGAAGCCCGAGCCGAACGTATCATGCGGCGTATAAGACTCGCGCAGTGCGGTGGCGATCTGTGCGGCGGCCGCTCCATCGAGTGTTTCAGCGGCCTGGCCGACGATCTCCGCAACCCGGTCGCCGAGCGGGATCTGTCCAACGGAATGGCCTTGGTTGGCCGGATCAGAGGGCAATTCGTAACGATCGAGACCATTGCGCGTTTTCCAAAAGCTCTCGTTTACTTCGGCGAGATCGTGGTCTTCGGTCGCGAGCCAGAAAATCGGAACGGCATCGACACCGCGGCGTGTGGTTTGCTCGGCGCAGCGGATCGCGCACAGACCTTTGTAGATTGTGAGCGCCGGGCCGGAGAAAAGGCCGACCTGCTGGCCGGTGACAATGGCGACAGCCCCGTTTGCGAGGCGATCGAGACTGCGTTCAGCCGCGGCATCGAGTTTGCCACCCGGAGCAAGATATGTGTTTTCATCGCGCAGGATTCGAACGAGCTCGCGGCGCGATTCGGCGGAAAGGCTGACTTCACTTGCGGCAGCGGCAATTCCCTCTTCGGTGGGCCGGTGTGAAAAGTACTCGGAGAGCCGAGCCGGGTCGCGCAGGAAAGTCTCGAAAAGGTGCGTGGTCTGCGGGATCTCAGCGAAAGGAATGCACAGCGATCTCATGCGCGGCCCCTGAGCGCGCCGCGTCGCGTAACCGCCAGATTACAACACACCGATAGCGGACACGGTCCCCACATCAGCAGAATTAGACGGGCCGCCGGGCGCGGCGATTCATTTTTTATTGCGGCGGGGGGCGGTTGCATGGGAAGGAGTTGCGGGTCGGCCGCCATGTCCGCTCGTCAGGAAGACGCCACCGAGCGGCGGCGATGGAGATCCTGCAGCGCGGCGACTTCGGCCTCATGACCCTTCATTGCGCGAATGCCGCGAGCCGCGGCGCTGGCCGCTGAGAGAGTGGTGATGCACGGAACGTTGTAACGCACGGCGGCACGGCGAATCGACTTTTCGTCGTAAAAGGACTCGCGTCCGAGCGGCGTATTGATGAGCAGATTGATTTTGCCGGTCTTGATGAGATCGACGATATTGGGCCGCGCTTCGTTCACTTTGTAGACTGCTTCGACTTCGACGCCTGCGCGCTTCAACGCCGCGGCTGTGCCGCGGGTCGCCACGATTTTCAGGCCGGCGGCGGCCAGATCCTTTGCGATCGGCGCGACAAGTTTCTTGTCGTGGTCGTTGACGCTGATGAAGACCGTGCCAGAAAGCGGCAGTTTTTGACCGGCAGCCAGCTGTGCTTTGGCAAACGCAACACCGAAATCCTGCGCGATACCCATCACTTCACCGGTCGAGCGCATTTCGGGTCCGAGAATGATATCGACACCACGGAACTTGTTGAACGGAAAGACGGGCGATTTTACGGCATAGAAATCGCGCACGGCAAGCTCGCGCACGCCATCGACTTGAATCGTCGGGAGATGCAGATCATTGAGCTTGCGGCCGGTCATCAAGCGCGCGGCGACTTTGGCAAGTGGAACGCCGGTGGCCTTGCTTACATAAGGAACGGTGCGCGATGCGCGTGGGTTCACTTCGAGCACGTAGACCGTGTCGTTTTGAATAGCGTATTGCACGTTCATCAGGCCGACGACGTGAAGCGCCTTGGCAAGGCGCGCCGTATAGTCTCGAATCTGCGCCAGCACCGAAGGCTTGAGGCTCACGGCGGGAAGCACGCAGGAAGAGTCGCCCGAATGAATGCCCGCCTCTTCGATGTGCTCCATGACGCCCGCGATCACGACGTTTTCACCGTCGGCCAGCGCGTCGACGTCAACTTCGGTTGCGTCCTCGAGGAACTGATCGATCAAGATCGGGCGCTTCGGCCCTGAAAGGCCTCCGATTTGCGCCGCTTGCGTGACGTATTCTTCGACAGTCTTCAGGTCGTAAGCGATTACCATCGCGCGACCGCCAAGTACATAGCTGGGCCGGACCAAAACCGGCAAGCCGATTTCGGTGGCCTTCTGGATGGCTTCTTCGGGAGCGAACGCAGTGGCGTTGCGCGGCTGCGGAATGTGCATCTGCTCGAGCAAATCGCCGAAGCGGCGGCGGTCTTCGGCAAGATCGATCGCATCCGGGTCAGTGCCGATGATCTTTGCGCCGTTGCGCTTTAGATCGAGCGCCAGATTCAGAGGAGTCTGTCCGCCGAATTGAACGATCACGCCCTGCGGCTTTTCGCGATCGAGAATCGCCAGCACGTCTTCGAGCGTCAGCGGCTCGAAATAGAGCCGGTCGGACGTGTCGTAATCGGTTGACACCGTTTCCGGATTGCAATTCACCATCACCGTCTCGTAGCCGTCTTCGCGCAGCGCCAGCGACGCGTGGCAGCAGCAGTAGTCAAACTCGATGCCCTGTCCGATTCGGCTCGGGCCGCTGCCGAGAATCACGATTTTCTCGCGATCCGTGACGTCGGATTCGTCTTCTTCTTCGTAAGTCGAATACATATACGGCGTGAACGACTCGAATTCCGCAGCACACGTGTCGACGCGCTTGAAAACGGGAAGGACTCCCAACTCGTGCCGCCGCTTGCGCACCGAAGCGGATTTCACGTTCCAAAGTTTGGCGATTTCCTCATCGCTCGCGCCCGAACGCTTTGACTCCATCATTAGTTCGGCCGAAATGCCGTGCAGGGACGTCGCTTTTACACGCGCGTCGATTTCCAGCATTTCTTCGAGATGCTCGATGAACCACGGGTCGATTTTGGTGAGCGAGCAGATCTCGTCGCGCGACATGCCGCGCTCGAGCGCTTCGAAGAGCCAGTGGATGCGGTCAGGGCCCGGGACGTGCAAGCGTTCGCGCAATAGAGCCGTCGTTACTTCGGCTGGAGGACGCCACGCGGTGCTCGGTTCAAGCGCGCGGATTGCTTTGCAGATCGCTTCCTGAAACGTGCGGCCGATTGCCATGACTTCGCCGACCGATTTCATCTGCGTGGTCAGCGTGGTATCGCTGCCCGGAAACTTTTCGAATTGGAACTTTGGGATTTTGGCGACAACGTAGTCAATCGTCGGCTCGAAGCACGAAGGCGTTTTTCGCGTAATGTCGTTCGGGACTTCGTCGAGCGTCATGCCCACTGCCAGTTTCGCTGCGATCTTCGCAATCGGGAAACCGGTCGCCTTGCTGGCGAGCGCCGAGCTGCGTGAGACGCGCGGATTCATCTCGATCACGACCATTCGGCCGTCCGCGGGATTCACGCCGAACTGGATGTTTGATCCGCCTGTTTCGACGCCAACCTCGCGAATGATCGCGGCGGCTGCGTCGCGCATGCGCTGATATTCCTTGTCGGTCAGCGTCTGCGCAGGCGCCACGGTGATCGAATCGCCCGTATGGATGCCCATCGGGTCGAAGTTCTCGATCGAGCAGATGACCACGAAGTTGTCGCGAAAATCGCGCATCACCTCGAGCTCGAACTCCTTCCACCCGATCACCGATTCCTCGATCAGCGCCTGATGAACGGGGCTGGCGTCCAACGCACGCGCGATCGCGTCTACAAACTCTTCGTGGTTGTAGGCGATCGATCCGCCCGTGCCCCCCAAGGTGAACGACGGTCGAATCACGACTGGATAGCCGAGCTTGTCGGCAAATTTGATCGCCTCGGGAATTTCGGTCACGACCATCGATTGCGGAACTTCGAGGCCGATGCGGCGGCAAACGTCCTTGAAGAGCAGGCGGTCTTCCGCGATACGAATCGCTTTCAGCGACGCGCCAATCAGCTTGACGTTGTACTTTTCGAGGACGCCCGTTTCAGCAAGCTCCACGGCAAGGTTGAGGGCGGTTTGCCCGCCGACGGTTGGAAGTAACGCGTCCGGCTTTTCCGCAGCGATGATCGCTTCGAGGTAATTTTTGGAAAGCGGCTCAACATAGGTGCGGTCCGCAATTTCCGGATCGGTCATGATCGTTGCCGGGTTCGAATTGACGAGAACGACTTCGTAGCCCTCCGAACGCAGCGCCTTGCAAGCCTGCGTGCCGGAATAGTCGAATTCGCAGGCCTGCCCGATTACGATCGGGCCCGACCCGATGATCATGATTTTCTTGATGTCAGTTCTCTTGGGCATCTTTGTCGTCGAAACGTGTTTGCTTACAGAAATCGCTTTCTGCCTAACGAGCTCGAGCACGAGCCGACTCCGGCCTTGAGAATCAGCCCTCGCTTCCAGAAAGGGAATCTCGAACGGCCAACCTGAACCTGGCCGATGTATTCGCTGAATCCAACCGGCGACACGATCCTTATGGTGTACGTCCCGTTCGCCAAACGCGAAAACTCAAAATTAAACTCGCCCTTTGCATCCGTTTGAATCTCGGCCATGTCTTTCTGCTTTTGCTCCACCACCTGGAGCTCTGCTTGCGCTATCGGCGCTCCGGTCGGATCCATCACTCTTCCAGCAAGAGTCCCTGAAATTTTCAGAGGCGGTAGCGCCACACAGGTGTTAGCGCCACTTGCATAAGCGATGGACAGAATTCCCAGGGCGATCACGCCAATCGCCCAGCTCTTCATTTCTTGCCGTCCATAAGTTTAATAAATTCGCCAAACAAATACCGGGCATCGTGAGGTCCGGGCGAAGCTTCCGGATGATACTGCACGCTGAACAGCGGCGCCGAACGGTGACGCATGCCTTCGTTGGTGTGATCGTTCAGATTCACGTGCGTGATCTCGACGCTGCTCGAAGGCAATGAATCCGGATCGACGCAAAACCCGTGGTTCTGCGAGGTAATTTCGACCTTTTGCGTGAGCAGATTCTTCACCGGATGATTCGACCCGTGATGGCCGAATTTCAGCTTGAATGTTTTCCCGCCGAGTGCGAGACCGCAAAGCTGATGCCCCAGGCAGATCCCGAACATCGGCACTTTCCCGACGAGCTTCCGAATGTTTTCAACGGCATAGGTGATCGGCTCCGGATCGCCAGGGCCGTTCGATAGAAAAACTCCCTGTGGTTTCATCGCGAGCACATCTTCTGCCGAGGTCCGCGCAGGCACGACGGTCACTTCGCATCGGTGATCGACAAAAAGCCGCAAAATGTTCTGCTTGATCCCGAAATCGTACGCGACGACTTTCCATCGCTCCGCAGCCGCTTCCGAATCGCCATTCGCGCGGGCCGCGGCCGCCTTTGACGCACCGCGCTTCCCTGCAGTTCCCGCGCTTGCAACGGCTGCGGCCGCCAAAGGCGTCGCAAGTTCGATCGAGCCTTTCGACCACGCGTATTGCTTCGGCGACGTGACACGGCTCGCGAGTTCTTGTCCGGCCATTGCCGGAAGCTTTCGCGCCTCCGCAATCAACCGTTCTGCCGGTGTTCCGTCTGTAGAGACAATTCCCCGCAGCGCGCCCACGGTCCGCAGATGGCGCACCAGCGCGCGCGTATCGAGATCCCAAATCACGGGCACGTCGTGGCGCTCAAGATATGCCTGTGCCGTCTCGCTCGAGCGGTAGTTCGATGCAAGCAGGGAGAACTCACGCACGACGAGCGCTTCAATATACGGAGCGGGCGATTCCTCGTCGTCGATGTTCGTGCCAACGTTTCCGATGTGCGGATAGGTGAGGCACACGATCTGCCCGCTATAGCTCGGATCGGTGAAGACTTCCTGGTAACCGGTAAGGCTGGTATTAAAAACGACTTCGCCGCCACGGCGGGTTCGCGCGCCCGCCGCACGGCCGTTAAATACGCGTCCGTCCTCTAGCGCGAGAATCGCGCGTCCTTCGGGCACTTCTGTCAGGGTGATGTCCTCCGGAAGATATCATTTCGATGCAGCGCTGACGGTCGAGGGAGAAGTCAGCGATCCAAAATGGTCCGCGGGCCAATAGGCGAAGACCGCCTTGCCGTAAATATATTGCCGCGGGACAGGGCCGAACATCCGCGAATCATTCGAGCTATCGCGATGATCGCCCATAACAAAATATTCATCCGAGCCGAGCCGCCGCGCTTCGTAACTCGATCCATCGAGATAGCTCGCGGGCACATACGGCTCGTCCATCTCTTCGTTGTTCAGATAAAGATGCCCGTCGCGGATTTCCACCGTGTCCCCGGGCAACCCGATCACTCGCTTGATAAAAGACTTCGAGCGATCCAGAGGATACCAGAAAACGACGACATCTCCGCGTTCGATCGGCTCGAAGTGGTAGACGAACTTGTTGATGAAGATCCGCTCCTGATCGCTCAGCAGCGGAGCCATGCTGGTGCCTTCCACCTTTACCGGTTGATAGAGAAAAATAATGATGACGAGCGCGAAACCCAGCGCCACGGCGAGGTCACGCGTCCATCCCCGCAAATCGCGCTGTGTTTGCACAGCCGGCGCAGCCTGCGGCGTCTGAGACGGGACAGTGTTGGACGCTTCAGCCATCGATATCTCCAGTTATATCACGGCGGAATCCGCGCGACCAGATGGTCGACAGAACCCTTTCACTAGAAGATGCCCCCGATGCGTTCACAGTTGCTACCGATCCCAATCTTAGACGCGGCGGCCCGCACGACGGCTCCGCATCACGCTATGCAACGGCGAACCGGATAACGGACGCGGCTGCGATTACCGCAGTCTCGGTGCGCAAAATGGTCTCCCCGAGCGAGGCTTCGGCAAACCCGGCGGCCCGGGCAGCGGCGATTTCTTCGACAGTCCAGCCGCCCTCAGGGCCGATAGCGAGCGCCGCTTGCGCGACGTTTGAGCCGCCGGCGACAATTTCGCGCATCGGCCGAGCCTCTGGTCGTTCAGAAAGCAGAATCTTGCAGTCAGCTGGCGATTGCGCAAATGCCTCCGTCGCCCGGACGGTTTTTCCCAAGGCGGGCGGTTTCAGCAGCCGGGCTTGTTGGGCGGATTCGATGAGGATTTTCCCCCAGCGGACACGGCGTTTCGCCGCGGCGTCAATCAGGGGTTTATCTGTCCGCGCGGCAGCCAGCGGAACAATTTCCCTGGCGCCGAGTTCGGTTGCTTTTTCCAGACACCATTCGAACCGATCAAACTTCACAAGCGAAATCAGCAAGTGCAGCGCAAGAGCGGGCTCTGTGGCTGCAACCGGCTCGATCAGTGCGAAATCAATCTTGCTTTCGCCGCGCTTGGGCGCCGTGACGGTGTCGACGCGTGCAAGCCACACATTTTCGCCATCGCTCAACTCGTAGAGTTGCCCACGCTCGGCGCGCAGCACGCGCCCGAGATGTTCGGCAGTTTCCCCGCGGATGATGGCGGTGTCTCTCCCAAACTTTTCGACGAAGAACCGGCGGCGCACGAATGAATTTTACAAAGAGAGCAGAGGAAGTAAAGCAGGGAGAAAGGGCGAAGAGTCGATCGAGTCAGCGGCGGCTCGGCTTTGACGGACGGGGTGCTCTGTTGCGAGTGACAAACTTGTACGCCATGCCGAGCAGGTCGCGGAGCGAATCCGGCGTTACGGCAGACAGACGAACGAGCACCGAGTTGTATCCCAGGTAGTGTTCCTTCACGTAGTAAACGTCGGGCGCATCGGCGATCAATCCGTCGCGGTCAGCGGGATCGGCCCGAATCAGCAACGAACCCGGCTCGGCCGACCGGTGAGTCGGAACGCACGCCATCAGCTTCCCCCCAACTTTCAACGCGAAAGCCCCAAACGCCGTGCTCTCCTCTACGCCCGGCAACGTCAGCCCGATCTTTCGCACCATGTCGAGCGTTACGTTATTGTTCGGCATGGACTTGCCTGCCTTTGAAACCGAGCGTTTCACAGATCGTCGCCTTGCGCCCACCAATTATACTCGGAGTCGCAATGGCGAGCCTTTCGCTCAACAAACACCGACCGTGGCCCGTGCCGCCCGTGCCCCACGCAATGACCCAGAAATGGCACGATCTGCTCTTCATGCATTGGCGCGTCCGTGCTGATGGCCTGCGGAGTCTTATTCCATCAGGACTTGAAATCGATACGTGCGACGGCAGCGCCTGGGTTGGAGTCGTGCCGTTTCGCATGACCGGAATTCGGATGCGCCGTATGCCGCCGGTTCCGGGAACGTCAGCGTTTGCCGAACTGAATGTGCGAACGTATGTAACCGCTGGCGGCAAACCGGGCGTCTGGTTTTTCAGCCTGGAAGCGGCCAGCGCGCTCGCGGTCGCGGCAGCCCGGCATTGGTTCCACCTGCCTTATTTTCGTGCGCAGATCGCCGTCGCAGAGAAGCCGGGTGGCGTGATCGACTATCGGTGTTCGCGGAGCCACCGCGGAGCCCCTGCTGCCGGTCTCCGCGTCGCGTATAAGCCGACAGGCGAAATACTCAGTGCGCAGCCAGACTCAATCGAATACTTCCTGACCGAACGCTACTGCCTCTACGCCTTTGACGGCCAGCGCATTTTTCGCGGAGAAATCGATCACGCGCCGTGGCCGCTCCAACCCGCCGAAGCCGAAGTAAGGCACAACACCATGGCCGCCGCAAGCGGCATCACCCTGCCAAACGAGAAGGCGCTGCTTTACTATGCGAAATTTCAGGATGTGCGGATTTGGGGATTGAACCAACTTGAAGGCTAAGTCCGGGAAGGCCTGGACACGCCGCTTGTCAAGGAAACTCTAACACGGTCGCCTGCAGCGTCAGCGGGTTGCTTGAGAATCTAGCAATCGTCGGCGCGAACGTATTCGACCGTCCGATGTCCGGCGCCGAGATGAACCGAGAAAGCAGCCAAGGCGCTCCATCTGCGCCCTAGCCGAAAATATCTTTCACCTTGTCGAAGAAACTGCTCGCGCGCTCGGTGGGTTTGTTATCGACTTTCATCGTTTGGCCGAGCAGTTCGAGAGCACGCTTGTGTTCGCGCGAAAGCTTCGACGGCACCACGACGCGGACGTTGACGTAAAGATCGCCACGTCCGCCGTGAGGATTCGGCAGGCCCTTGGCCTTTTTGCGGAAAAGCTGGCCGGACTGAGTGCCTTCGGGAATTTCCAAATCCTCTTCGCCGGTCAGCGTGGGAATTTTGATCTTTGCGCCGAGCGCGGCCTGAGGAAAACTGACGGGAATGGTGCAATAAAGATCCGCGCCGCGCCGTTCGAAGACCGGGTGCTCCTTCACGTCGAGAAAAATATAGAGATCGCCCGCGGGACCGCCGTTGATTCCGGGCTCGCCCTGGCCGGCCATGCGGAGGCGGGTACCGGAGTCGACTCCGGCCGGAATGCCTACTTCGAGCGTACGTTCGCGCTGAAGTTTTCCCTGGCCGCGGCACTTTTCGCACGCTTCGCGCACAACCTGCCCGCTCCCCTGGCACGCAGGGCACGTCCGCGTGATCGAAAAAAATCCCTGTTGATAGGCCATCTGGCCCCGGCCGCCGCAGGTGCGGCAAGCCGTCATGCCGGTGCCGGGCTTGGCGCCCGTGCCGCCGCAGCCTTCGCAATTTTCGTAGCGGTCGAGGCGAATTTTTGAAGTCAGTCCCGACGCGGCCTCTTCAAAGGTGAGCGTGAGGTCGTACCGAAGATCGGCGCCGCGTTGTCCGCGCGGACCGCGCGAACGGCGGCCTCCCGTACCCCCAAACGCCCCTTCGAAGCCGAAAAAGTCGCCGAGGATATCCTGAAATTCCTCGAAAATCGTTTCGTTGAATCCGCCTGCGCCGCTGAAGCCGGTGTTTTTCAGACCGGCGTGGCCGTAGCGGTCGTAGATCGCGCGTTTTTGCGCATCGGAGAGCACGCTATAGGCTTCCGAGCACTGCCGGAATTTTTCTTCGGCTTCCTTCTTGTTCTCGGGATTGCGGTCGGGATGCCACTTGAGCGCAGCTTTCCTGTAAGCGGACTTGATCTGATCGCCGGAGGCGTCGCGCGCCACGCTCAGTACTTCGTAATAGTCCAGCTCTGCGTGTGGAGACATATCTCGGTGCTTCCCCTTCGATGTTCTTTTCTAGTGTAACGTCGCAGAAATATCATGCCAAGCCGCGCCTCATGCAGGTTTCCACCTAGTCCAGGCCGGCTTAATTCCCGCTCTGCGGAGCGGCGTGGAAGGTGAACGAAATCGCTTTCGAATCGTTCGGCGCGAGCGTGATGGTCTGATCCTGCATGCCGTAGCGTTCCTGCCAGGCCTCAATCGTGTAATCGCCGGGCGGCAAACCGTTCAGGGTGAATTTCCCGTCCCTCCTTGTCACCGCGAAAAATGGGTGCCGGAAGACGAAGAGATAGCCGCGCATCCAAGGGTGCACGTTGCAGTTCACCGGAATCGCAAGCTCGGGATTCGGAAAGCTGCGGTCGATCGGGGGCGCGCCGGCCGGTTGTGACTGGTTCCACACGTGATTCTGTCGCGGCACAGGATGAATGTTGTGCAGCGTCTGGTCGCTGTTGGTCACGTGAAAATCCTGGCTCGTCATCAGGGCGAGCACATGCGGGTCGTACATGCAATTTTTCTGGTCAAGGACGGCGGGTTCTTTGGGCGTGTCGAACTTATAGTCGTCCATATTCCCCTTCACATAGACGACCACGTTTGCAAGCGCACCCTTCGGGCCGGTCACGACGATCGGAGGCACGACCGGGGCGGGGTTGTCCTGCACGCAAGTCGGTTCGGCAGCCATGTTGAGAGGTTTGAATTTCGGCGGCTCGCCGTCGAGCTTCACGGTGCCGGTGATCGTCGCGGCCGTGGTCTGGTCGACAACTTTGGTCGGCTCTGGCGCCTGCACCGCAGAAGAACCCGATTCGTTTGACGATTTGCCGCAGCCGGAAATGCCCAAGGCCAGAACAGCGGCGACAGCGAAGCTAAACAGGATCGTTCGTCGCATCAGTCGAAAATTTTCCCTTCACCCCAACAGAGAATTCTAGCAAATTGTGCCGCACCGCAAAAATGGACGGTTGGTGTATACTCCGCGCCACTCTCGCCGGCATTTTGGAACGCAAAACCAATTAACCTGGGAGGCCTTTCATGGCACTACCGATGGACGCTGACAGCAAAATGAAGGCTTTGGATACTCGCTTAGCCGCTTTGGAAAAGTCGATGCAATCGACCAACAACACGATCAGCTTTTGCGTGGGGACATCGAAAATCATCATCTCGCAGAACGAAATCCGTATCGAAACCCAGGGCAAACTCACCGTTCGCTCCAGCACGGGACTCGACCAGTCCTGTGACAGCAGCATGACCATTAAGGCCGGCGCCAATCTTACCGTCGCGGCAAGTGGCGCCGCATCGGTCAAGGCGAACGGCGTCCTGACCCTGAAGGGTTCATCGATTCAACAAAACTAGCTCCTTGCAAGTCGCGCTCTATGCGCAGCGGATCCGCCGGCGACCGGCGGGTCCGCGCATTTTTCCCTTTATACTCCCGCCGTGATCACGTTCGCGGTTGCTGCATTTGGTCTCTCCGATGCGGCCAACTGCTCTCGGAACCGCAAATGGCGATAGAGCGTGATCTGCATCAATGGATTCCAAACAGCGTGAACCAGGTCGTGTTTGATCAGAAAATGCCAGATGCGGTTTGAGCGTTTGTAGAGATAGGACATGCCCAGATACGGCAGCACGGCACGCCAGTCGTCAGGCCTTCGCCGCCAAATCGAAGCGTGCGAAAAGAGCCGCCGGTAGATCCAGCCATAACCCTGCTCGAGTTCTTCCGGCGTCATATTTTTCGGACGAAACACTGCGTGTGCCGTGTCATAGCGGCTCCAATCGCGATGCAGCAGGCGCCCTTCACTTTCCATCTGCTTGAACAGCGGCGTCGCGGGATACGGCGTCAGGATGTGAAACGTCGCGCATTCGATGTGGTTCTCCTCGACCCAATCTGCAGTGCGCACAAAAACATCCTTGTGGTCGTTGTCAAAGCCAAGCACGAATGAACTGTTCACCTGGATGCCGTTGTCGTGCAACATCCGGACGCGGCGCGCGTAGTCGGCCGTCTTTGGTGTCTTCTTCTTGGCGTCCGCGAGGTTGGCGTCGGAAAGCGACTCAAAGCCGACAAAGACGCCCATGCATCCGGCCAACGCCATGTCACGTACAAGACTGGGATCGTCGGTCACATCAATTGAGACCGCCGCGCTCCAGATCTTGCGCAGTGGCCGCAGGGCGCGGCATAGCTTGCGTAAGTACTCGCGGTTCGAGCCGAGATTGTTGTCGATGAACACGCCGTACGGCTGATCGTCTTCGGAAAGTTCCGAGGCGATCTGCTCGGGATCGCGCATCCGGTAAGGCATTCGCAGACCGTCGCTAGCCAGATAGCAGAAGCCGCAACGGTTGTGGCAGCCGCGGGTTGCGATCAGGCTTGCGGTTGTCAGAAAGCTCCTGCGCGGCAAGATTCGCCGCCGCGGTGCCGGGTCCTCACGGTACTGGTTTTCGTACGTCGCCGCATAACGCGGCTCGAGGTTCCCCGCTTCGACGTCTTTGAGAATGCGCGGCCAGAGCTGCACGCCATCACCCATGGCCAGCGCGTCGCCGTGGGGCGCGCACTCTTCCGGGCACGAAAGCACGTGCAGGCCGCCCAGAATGACCTTGCTCCCGCGACTTCGATACCAGTGCGCGAGTTCGAACGCCCGCCGCGAAAACGTCAAGTGCACGCTGATTCCGACGACCTCAGGGATCGGGGCAAAAGGCGGCCGTCCGTCGAGCAGGTTCTCGTCCCAATAGCGGACCTCCCAATTCTCAGGCGTCGTCGCGGCGAAACTCGTCATCGCCAGAGTGGGCGTGAGCACATGTTTGCCGAAGCTGGCGTGCGCGTCCTTTGGATAGAACGGGTTGATGAGCAGCGCGTAACGCGGCTGCACCGGTCCGCTCGAAAGCGAATGGTCGATGAATGGCGGTTGAACCATCTCAGGCGGGATCCAGCGATGTTCGAAAGGAGCGGAAAAGGGCGCTTGGTATCGATCCATGGAAAGTACTTTACTATGCAAAGTACTTGTAATCAAGCGCAATGTGGGGAGCTTTTTGCGAAAAGAAGGGCTCAGCCGTGGACGAAGAAATAGACCGACATGGAGAGACCAATGGCGATCACAGTCCACCGGACGTGCTGCGGATTCATTTTTTGCGCAAGATGAGCGCCGCCGTAGCCGCCGATCAGCGACCCCAGCAGCATCAGGATCGTTTGAGGCCAGATCACGATGCCGTGCCAGATGAACGCGACGATCGCCACACCGTTTGCGATGCCCACCAGGACGGTCTTGATCCCGTTCATCGCATGAATGTTCTGCATCCCCATTACCGCGAGAAGCGCCAGTACCAGAATCCCCGCCCCCGCCCCGAAGTAGCCCACATAAATCGCAATGATGAGTTGCAGAAGAAGTCCGACTACCAGCCACACGGGCGACCTGCTTCCTCCGCTTGATCGGGAGCCGATCATTTTGGTGATTTGCCCGCTCGAGGCGAAAAGCGCCGTCGCGCAAAGCAACAGCCACGGAATCAGCTTCACAAACGTGGATGTTGGTGTGTGCAGCAGCACGTACGCGCCGATGAGCGAACCGACCAAACAGGTCGCCGCCAGCGGCAAAAGAAGGCGAAGCGCCCCTCGGTCAAATTCCTTGCGGTAGGCGAACGTACTGGCTACGGTCCCCGGCCACAGCGCAGCCGTATTGGTTGCGTTCGCGGGAATCGGTGCCATGCCAGAGAAGATCAGCGACGGAAAAGTGATAAAACTCCCGCCGCCCGCGACCGAGTTCAGGGCTCCGGCCACAATCGCGGCGAAGAAGAGGAAAGCCGCTGTTCCCAGCGGGGGAAAAGGAAAATGTGCGCTCAAGCGTTTTAGTCTTGTGAGAAATACTACCAGCCCACGTGATGGCCCTTATTCTGTTCGTCCAGCCACTTCTTGAGCGGCGCATAATAATCCATGATCGCGCTCGCGTCCATTTGACGTTGGCCCGTCAGCGCTTCTAGCTCATCGGGCCACGGCTTGCTGGTGCCCATTTCGAGCATCTTGTTGAGCTTCGCGCCCGCCGCTTTGTTGCCATAAATCGAGCAACGATTCAGCGGACCGGTCGAGCCGGCCTCTTTGCAAAGAGCGCGGTGAAATTGATATTGCAGTACAGCCGCCAGAAAATAGCGCATATAGGGAACGTTGGACGCGACGTGATATTTCGCGCCCGGATCAAAGTCCGCCTCGGACCGCGTGACGGGAGGCGCAACACCCTGGTACTGCAGCTTCAGGCCCCACCAGGCCTTGTTGTAATCGGCGGGCTTGATCTGGCCGGAAAAAACTCCCCAGCGCCATTTGTCGATCATCAATCCGAATGGCAGAAAGGCCACTTTGTCGAGCGCGTGCTTCATGAGCAATCCGATATCGGCCGAAGGAGGCGGAACAGTATCGAGCAGTCCGACTTCTTTCAGATACTCGGGCGTTACCGACAACGCGATCGTGTCGCCGATCGCTTCATGGAAACCGTCGTTCGCTCCATTGGCGAACAGTGGCGGCTGATCCTTGTACGCACGCTGATAGAAATTGTGGCCAAGCTCGTGATGGATGGTCGTGAAGTCGTCGGCATTCTGTTCGAGGCAAACCTTCACGCGAACATCGTCCTGGTAGTCGATGTCCCAGGCGCTCGCGTGGCAGACCACGTCGCGATCGCGTGGGCGAGTGAACATCGACCGCTCCCAGAATGTTGAAGGCAGCGGAGCGAAACCTAGCGAAATGAAAAATCGTTCGGCGTAGTGGGTCATATCCACGGCCGAGAGGTTCTTCTGTTTCAGAATCGCCGTCAGGTCATAGCCGGGATCGGCGTCTTTCGGCGCGACCAGCGGATAGATGTTGGTCCAATCTTGGGCCCACAAATTTCCCAGCAGCTGCGCGGGGATCGGACCGTCATCCGGGACCAGCGTCCTGCCATATTTTTCTTGCAGTTTCCAGCGAACGTAGGCATGAAGGGAAAGATAGAGCGGCTTCACCTGCTCCCATAGCCGATCGGTCTGCGCCGCAAATTCCGCGGGCGGCATATCGTATTCCGAGCGCCACATGTCGCCCACGTCCGAAAAACCGGCATCGCGCGCGCCCTGATTTGCCAACTGGACCATCCGCTCGTAACGCGACCGCATCGGCGGCGAAATCGCGTGCCACCCTTCCCAAGCTTCAAGCAGCTCGCGTGGATCGCGGCTGTTCGCCAGTGTGTCGGTGATCTGGTCGATGTTCAGGCAACGCGCCGAAGGGCCATCGGGGCACCATTTCCCTTTCCCGTAGTCGCTGTCGAGTGAGGCGTTCACTTGGGCGAGTTCCGCATTGAGCGCGCGATCGCGCGGTCCGGGAATGTCCACTGAAAATTTGATCAGCTTCAGCTTACGCGCCACATCGTCGGGCAATGGCACGCCATCAAATCGCCGGGCTCCCGCCGCCAGTTCGGCCGTGGCAGACGCGACGGCCTCGTTTGCCTCCGCCGCCATCTCCTCGGTGTCTTGGGTGATGAAGGTTTCCTGTACCCACTGAGCGCGACCGGCTTTGATCCACAAATCGAGCAGCTGCTTCTCGGCCGCATCGGCAAACTGCCGCGCCTCTTCCGCCGTCGGTTGGGAAATAGCCTTTTGCGCCGCCGCGCCGGCGTCGGTCGATTGCACGGTCATGATCGTTGCACCCAGAATGAGAAAAATTGCCGGAAGCGCCAGTCGCGCGCTCTTGGCCACGCATATCTGCGAACCGTTCATGGTTCTGCCCCTGCTCGCTCGGAACTCGCTCTTCCGTGGCGAATCTGCCGTTCAATTCTCCCGGCGCCCCGACCGGGGTGGCCCAAAAGTATATGACGTTCCCGCACGGGGCGTCACGCAAAAGGCACTCTCGCTATCGAGAATCTGAAACTTTTTTCAGGTTTGGGGTTAATACTGAGTAGATGCAGGGCCAACCGTCTGCCGACGGGCGGCCGGGAGACCAAAAATGAAGAAACTTCGCCCCATCCTCTTTGCGTTCATGCTGGCGCTGGTGGCCATTCCGGCCGTAGCAACAACCGCTGGCGCTTCACCGGCTCAACACGCTCGCCACGCCCATCACGCCCGTCACCACCGCCATCACCATCGCCGCAAATAGAGCGTGCAGCTTAAGCCGGCCGCATCACGGCATTCATTGCCACCAGCGCCCGCTCGATCCCGTTTCGGTTGACGTCGCAATGCGTGACCATCCGAACCTGATACTTTCCTGTCGGATTCGCCAGCACGCTGCGTTCGCGCAAAGCCGCCGATATCTCTGCACCCGGGCGGCCGCCCTTTTGCACATCAATCATCACAATATTGGTCACGACTTTCGACGGATCGATCGTGACGCCGGCGATTGTGGCTAGCCCCTGTGCGAGCCGTCGCGCGTTCTCGTGATCGCAATGCAATCGCTTGGGCGATTCCTCCAGCGCGACAAGACCAGCTGCTGCGAGCACACCGGCCTGCCGCATGCCCCCGCCGACCAATTTTCGCATCGCGCGAGCCTTCTCGACGAATTCCCGGCTGCCGACGAGCATCGATCCCACCGGCGCACCCAGGCCTTTTGAGAGGCAAAACATCACCGAGTCGCAACCGCGGGTCAGCTCCGCGACGCTGCATCCGACGGCAAGCGCGGCGTTAAAGATTCGAGCGCCGTCCATATGAACGGGCACACCGGCGGCCCGCGCCTTCGCGCAGATCGCATCTGTGGCCTCGCGAGTGTAGACGCTACCCCCATTCATGTTGTGCGAATTTTCGAGCGAAATCAGACCCGTCACGGGTCCATAGACACTCTTTGCCCGAAGCAGCGGCTCGATCAATTCCCAGGAAAGGATTCCGTCAGGCGCTGCGGTTGTGC
>DATMLZ010000124.1:0-20765 GCA_035569955.1 Candidatus Acidiferrum sp. | reverse complement strand
TAATTTTGGAAGGTAATCGTTGCGAGCGTCTGATTTTCGCGCTCGATCTTAACGCCTTCCTTGGCTTCGACGGCCTGGTGCAAACCGTCTGACCAGCGGCGGCCGGGCATCTGACGGCCGGTGAATTCATCGACGATGATGACTTCGCCGTCCTTCACCACGTAATCGACGTCGCGCTGATAGAGCGTGTGAGCGCGCAGACCCTGATAAACGTGATGAATCAGGTCCATGTTGGCCGGATCGTAGAGATTGTTGAGCCCGAGAAGGCGTTCGCATTTGGCGACACCTTCCTCGGTCAGCGTCGCGGTCCGCTGTTTTTCGTCGATCGTAAAGTCGATTTCCTGGATCAGCTTCGGAACGATTTTGTCGATCTTGTAATACTTGTCGGTCGATTCTTCGGCCGGTCCGGAGATGATGAGCGGCGTGCGCGCTTCGTCGATCAGGATCGAGTCAACTTCGTCGACGATGGCGAACTGATGCCCACGCTGCACGCATTGCGCAAGGTCGTACTTCATGTTGTCGCGTAAATAGTCGAAGCCGAACTCGTTGTTCGTCCCGTAGGTGATGTCGGCCGCGTAGGCTGCGCGGCGCTGGACTTCGTCGAGGTCGTGCACGATGACGCCGACGGTCAGTCCGAGCATGCGATAAATCGGCCCCATCCATTCGGCGTCGCGGCGGGCCAGATAATCGTTGACGGTGACGATGTGGACGCCGCGTCCGGCGAGCGAATTCAAATAGGCGGGCAACGTGGCAACCAGCGTTTTTCCTTCGCCGGTTTTCATTTCGGCGATCTTGCCTTGATGAAGAACGATCCCGCCGATCAACTGCACGTCAAAATGGCGCATGCCAAGCGTGCGGCGGCCTGCTTCGCGAACCAGGGCGAACGCGGGAATGACGGAGGGCTCGAGCGCTTCCTGGAGCTTCTGCTTGTAGTCGGGATCAGACCATTCGGCGCCCTTGAGGCGCTCCTGAACTTCGGTCTTGAGCGCAAAGGCGCGCTCACGCAGCTGGTCGTCGGAGAGACTCTTCAGGTCCGGTTCGAGCGCGTTGATCTGGCCAACGTAAGGCTCGACTTTCTTGATGTCGCGCTCGTGCTTTGTGCCGATGAAGCGCGATACGACTCCGTCTATGAGCTTTTCAACGTCCATGTGCGTTTGTTTGGATGATCCTCAGCGGGCTTCGGTTGGCGTCCGCGGCCTGAGAACCCATTGTAGCGGCTTGTGGCGGGAGAGGCAAAGGAGGTTGAGGACAAGGACCAAGGCAGCGACGCGAAAAAGCAAGCGGGCAGAGCACGGCCCGGCGCGCACGGCTGGGAGCTTGCCCTGGCGCCGCGAAGCTCTTACTTGGTCGTCGCGGCTTGAATTGCCTGTTCGCGGGCGATGCGCAGAGCTTCGATCTCGCGCGCGGCGCGATTGGGATCCTTCGGGTCGCCCGTGGGACGGAATTCCATGGCGACCGTGCCGGTCCAGTTCGCTGTTATCAGCGCGCGGTAAATGTTGGCGAAGTTGATTTCGCCGGTGCCGGGTTCATGGCGGCCGGGCACATCGGCGATGTGGACGACGCCGGTGATGTCGGCATTCTTCTGGAGCTTGTCGATCAGGAAGCCCTCGGCAATTTGCTCGTGGTAGAAGTCGTAGAGGAACTTCACGTTGGGATTGTTGAGTTTGCGAAGGATTTGGAACCCTTCGGCCACCGACGTGAGGTAGTAGCGCGGGTTCTCGATCGGGTCGATATTTTCCAGAATGATCGAAATCTTGTGTGTTGCTGCGAGTTCTGCGGCGCGTCCGAGATTATCGATGCAGGCGTTGTGCTGGGCGTCGGGCGTCGAGTCCGGAATCTTGTTGCCGGAAAGGAGAATCAGCGTGGGGCATTCGAGGCGGCCCATCGTGTCGAGAAAGGGCTTCATCTCTTCGATGAGCTTGTCGCCGGCGGAAGGATCGGCGACGCCGGTGCGGACACCGGAGGTTGCGTCAAACGTTATCCCGAGTTCGTGCTTCTTGGCGTTGAATTTGGTGAAATCGTCGTCAGCCCAGCGGCCGAATTCGCCGGTGAGTTCGACATTTTTGTATCCGGCTTCACTGACTTTTTCGAGGCGTTGATCGAACGGGATGCCGGCGAAGACCGTCCACAGCATCACCGAGAAGCGAAAGGGAACCGCCCCCGCCGCGGCGGCCTGCGGCGCGGCTTTCAGCGCGTCGGCGCCCGCAAACCGAACAAGCGTGGATGCGGCGGCAGCCCCTGCGAGCGATCTCGAAAAATCCCGGCGATTTAGCATGGAGGCTCTCCTCGTGAGCGTACACGTTGCGCGATTGCGCCCAGAAGATACTCTGGGTTTTGGCGGAAAGCCAGAGATTTGAACAAGAAAGAAAGCGATTACACGCGAGGCGACCGAAAAGGTGGGTGAAAAGCAACCGCGGATTTCTTCGATGGGACGGCGGGCGATGGAAAACCGTATACATCGCACAAAGCAAAGGCGCGGTCAGCGATGACGACGGCGGGGCCCTAGTTCGGCGATGATATACTCACGGGACCTTGCGGAAGTGGCGGAATTGGCAGACGCGCCAGCCTTAGGAGCTGGTGGCCGAAAGGCCGTAGGGGTTCGAGTCCCTTCTTCCGCAATTGCCTTTCTGAACCCCCGGGAACCGCTGCAGATTTTGCCATTTTGCTCGGGGTTTTGGGTATATCAGGTGTCGTGGGTGTCGCGAAACCGGGCTACCGCGAGCAACCGCGAGCAAGATAATTTAGGGGGATTATGGAGCCGAGTCTTACCCTTGCACCCTGCCGGGAAATTTCGGTGGGCACTTCGCGCCGACGCCCGCTTCGAGTCGCTGCACCGCTCGAAAGTCCGATTCGCCAGTGGAAGTATCGATCTTCAAATTTATGGCAATCGGTCAAGCGGCCAGAGCTAACCTCATGAAATTGCGCCGCAGTGTTTCTGCACGACATTCATTCGTGGAATGAACCACGCTAGGAGAAGCGAGGAAAGAGATGACCGACATTGAAACGATGTTACTCGCGATGAATCAGACCTTGGAAGTGTGTATTCACATGTCCGCGCGCATGGATGTGCTGGAGTCTCTGTTGATTGAAAAAGGGCTGTTCACCGAGCAGGAAGTCAGAGCGCAAATGGCCAAGTTGAGGGCAGAGAAGAAAGAATTGTCCGATGCCTTCTTGTCGATGGAAGCGGGCAGAGCCGCCTCGTAAAGGCCGGACGCTACTGATTTGGCGACGGTTCCTCGATGTGATCGCTCACAAGGAGCATTCTTATGCCATGGGGTGGCCCCTTTTTCCCCTCCCCTTCCGCTAACCCTTGGCATCGTTGACGTGATGACGATGATTCCTTATACTGAAAAAGCGTTGGGGTTTTTGCCGGCCGCAATTGGCTGCCCTCCTTCTTGGATTCCGGACAGGTGAAAGGCAGATCGAATCGAGCGCTCGCCAGGCTGTTCCCTCGCAACATTCCCAGATTCAATCCCGATTGAAGGCCAATGACTGAAACTAGCGAAGCCACTTGCAAGCGCGAAATCGAGCTGGAAATTCCAGCTGAAAACGTACAGAAAGCTGCCGACAAGATCACCCGGGACATCGCCAAGGTCGCGCGCATTCCGGGGTTCCGTCCCGGCAAGGCACCCACGGCGCTGATCCGCCGCAAATTCGCGGGCGACATCGAAGGCGAAGTCGTGCAGTCGCTCGTACCGGACTATCTGCGCAAAGCGCTTGACGAAAAGAAGATTCTTCCGGTCACCGATCCGCAAGTCGACAAAGTGGAATTCAAAGAAGGCGAGCCACTGCGTTTTCATGCGATTTATGAAGTGCTGCCGGAATTTACGCTGGCCGACTACAAGAATCTGGATGTGAAGATCGATGCGGTCGACCTGGGCGACGCACAGGTGGACAAGACGATTGAGGAATTGCGCGAACGGCAGGCTACGTTTGTTCCTGTGGAGGGCCGTCCCGTTAAGGATGGCGACTACGCGCAGATCAAGTTGAACGGCACCCCGCAGGGCGGCGGGGATCCGGTGTCCGCTGACAATATTATGTGCCACGTGGGCACCGAAGAGACGCTGCCGGTGTTTTCCGAGAACCTGCGTGGCGCTTCGGTCGGCGATACGAAGGAATTTGACGCGGTCTATCCTGAGGATTACCCGGACGAGAATCTGAAGGGAAAGACCTACAGCTACAAGATCGAAGTCGAAGCCGTAAAAGAGAAGAAACTGCCCGACTTGAACGACGAGTTCGCGAAGGAAGCGCTCGGTGAGAACGGCGGCGTTACGACTGTCGACGAACTGCGCTCCAAGATTCGCAAGGACCTTGAAGCGGCCAAGGAACAGAATCAGCAGTCACAGGGGCGTGAGAAGATTTTAGAAGAGCTGATCAAGAGAAATCAGTTCCCGGTGCCGGAATCACTTGTCGAGGGGCAGATGGACGTGCGGCTCGAGCGTGCGGTACGGCAATTGACGTCGCAAGGGATCGATCCGCGGCAGGTGAATGTCGACTGGGTGGCCATGCGGAAGCGGCAGCATGACCGTGCTGTGGACGACGTAAAGGCCGAGATCATCATCGACCGCATCGCCACCGAAGAAAAGATCGAAACGACCGAAGAAGAACTCGAAAAAGAGATCGAACACGCTGCTTCGCACAGTGGTGAATCGGCAACGGCGCTCCGGGCTCGCTTGACAAAGCAGGGTGCCCTCGATAGGATGAAATCGAAGTTGCGCAGCGACAAAACGATTGATTGGCTTTACCGATCTGCCCGAGTCGAAGCGAAAAGCGCGTGAGACCGGGTTCCCCACAGGGCGCAAGAAATCTTCCCGATGAAAAATAACGACGACGCATTTCCGCGCGCTACGACCTTGGTTCCCATGGTGGTCGAACAGACCAATCGGGGCGAGCGCGCCTACGATATTTATTCGCGCCTACTGAAAGATCACATCATTTTTATCGGGACGCCGATTGACGACCACGTGGCCAATCTGGTGACGGCGCAACTGCTGTTTTTGGCGTCCGAAGATCCCGAGAAAGACATTTCGGTTTACATCAATTCGCCCGGCGGCTCGATTTCAGCGGGCATGGCGATTTATGACACGATGCAGTTCGTGCGGCCCGATGTGGTGACGTATTGCATCGGGCAGTCGGCGTCGATTGCGGCGGTGCTGCTCGCGTCAGGAACGCCGAAAAAGCGGTACGCGTTGCCGAACTCCCGCGTTCTCATCCACCAGCCCTGGATGTCCGGTCTTTCCGGTCAAGCGACCGACATCGATATTCATGCCAAGGAAATCATTCGGACTCGCGAAGCCCTGAACAAGCTGATGGCGGGACATACCGGGCAGCCTCTCGAAAAGATCGAGCGTGACGTGGAGCGCGATTTCATCATGACGGCAGAACAAGCCAAGGCCTATGGAATCGTGGATGAAATCATCACAAAGCATCGCTAGTGTCGTGGCTGGCGAAGGCGTTGGCGTTCCAAAGGGTTAGTAGTCAAAGCGAAGAAACGTTTCCGTTCTAAAGTTTTCCGTCCTAGAATGTGAAAAGTTCCGTCGCGATCGCCGCGAATTCGGCGAGAGGGGGCAAGCCTGGTGAAGCGGTTCACTCCAGAAGAACCATTGCGCTGCTCGTTCTGTCATAAGACGCAGGAGCAGGTCGAGAAGCTCATCAGTTCTCCCTCGGAATACCCGCGCTCGTACATTTGCAATGAGTGCGTGGGCGTCTGCCAGCAAATTCTCGAAGACGAAAAGCGGGAGCAGGCGAGCCCAGCAAACCGGCGCCTGCCGCGTCCGCCCGAGATCAAGACGTTTCTCGACGGATACGTGATCGGGCAGGAGAAGACGAAGAAGAAATTGGCTGTAGCCGTTTACAACCACTACAAGCGCGTTTTCCTGAGCCGGCAGCCCGGCGATGTGGAACTTGCCAAGTCTAACATTTTGCTGATTGGCCCGACCGGCACCGGCAAGACGCTTCTGGCGCAAACGCTTTCGCGGATGCTGGATGTGCCGTTCGCGATTGTCGATGCGACGACGCTGACCGAAGCCGGTTACGTGGGCGAGGACGTCGAGAACATCATCCTCAAGCTGCTGCAGGCGGCCGATGGTGACGTCCAAAAGGCCCAGCAAGGCATCATATATATCGACGAGATCGACAAGATTTCCAAGAAGGACGAGAATCCCTCGATCACGCGCGACGTTTCGGGCGAAGGCGTGCAACAGGCGCTGCTGAAGATTCTGGAAGGCACCGTCGCCAACGTTCCACCGCAGGGCGGCCGCAAGCACCCGCACCAGGAATTCACCGCCGTAGATACGACGAACATCCTATTTATTTGCGGCGGCGCATTTGTTGGACTGGAGAAGATCGTCGAACGGCGTGTGGGCCAGAAGGCGATGGGGTTCCACGCGGACGTGCAGGCGACAACGGCGACGCGGCGCAACATCGAGATGCTCGAGCAGTCGCAGCCGACAGACCTGATCCGCTACGGGCTGATTCCCGAGTTCGTGGGCCGGTTGCCCGTGATGGGCGTTTTGAACGATCTGGACCGTACGGCTTTGGTTCGCATTCTTACGGAACCGAAAAACGCTCTGGTGCGTCAATATCAGAGACTCTTCGAATTCGAGAATGTCCGCCTGCGTTTTACCGACGATGCCCTCGAAACGGTTGCCGACCTGGCTTTGCAGCGCAAGGTGGGAGCGCGCGGACTTCGGATGATCCTGGAAGATTTGATGCTGGAAATGATGTACAACCTGCCCGCCCAGCGGAAGCTGCGTGACTTCGTGGTGACGGCGGACATGGTGAAGGGCCGTGAAATCAACTGGGGCCTCCTCGAAAAGGCAGGGTGAAGCTGCTTTCTTCGGCAACTTCATTCCACAACCGGGGCCGCTTCGCGCTATCGGTGAACCGCAGGGTCGTGAAATCGCATCTAAGTTAGCAAGCTGCACGGTTGGCCGGGGTTCTGGACAAACATCGAAATGCTAGGCAGGGAAAAACTCGAGATCAAGAAAGTGCCGATGATGCCGGTGCGGGATATGGTCATCTTCCCGGAAATGATGCACCCGTTCATCGTGGGGCGCGAAGCGTCGGTGCGTGCGCTCGAAGAGGCGCTGGCGGGCGACAAGAAGATCTTTCTTGTTACCCAGCACGATGCTTCGATCGATGATCCCAAGCCGGAAGAGATCTACCAGGTCGGAACGCTCGCCAATATCGTTCAGAGCGTGAAGCTGCCGGACGGCAACATTCGCGTGCTCGTCGAAGGAACCGAGCGGGCGCGGATCGTTTCTGTTTCGAGCGAGGACGGGTTTTTCCGCGCGACCGTGAGACTGTCTCCGGCGCGCGTTGAATCTTCCGAACAGCTTGGCCAAGCGCAGAATCGCGTTACAAGCCTGTTCGAACAGTATGTAAAGCTTTCGCAGACTCTCAACTACGACACGATGATTGCGGCGGTTCGCGTGGATGATCCCGGAAAGCTTTCCGACGCGATCGCCGCGAACCTGCAGATTCCCGTCGAGGAGAAGCAGGAGCTGCTCGAGATCTTCGAGCCGCCCGAACGCCTGCAGCGGATTGCAGATATTCTCGACGCCGAAATTGAAAAGCTGAACGTCGATCGCTCGATCAATACGCGCGTGAAGCGGCAAATGGAGCGCGCGCAAAAAGAGTATTACCTCAACGAAAAGCTGAAGGCGATCCAGAAAGAACTGGGCCGCGGCGAAGCGAGCGAGATCGAGCAGCTGAAGAAAAAGATTGAGACTTCCGGCATGCCGGAAGGGCCGCAAGAGAAGGCCTTGCAGGAACTGAAGCGGCTGGAGATGATGCCGCCGATGTCGGCCGAATCAACGGTTTCGCGGAACTATCTGGATTGGCTCCTGGCCGTGCCATGGAAGAAGCGCTCGAAAGAGATTCGCGACATCAAGAAAGCCGAGACGATTCTCTCTGAAGACCACTACGGCCTCGAAAAGATCAAAGATCGCATTCTCGAATACCTTGCCGTTCGTCAGTTGGTCAAGAATCCGAAAGGCTCGATCCTTTGCCTGCTCGGACCTCCGGGCGTCGGCAAGACGTCGCTGGCGATGTCGATTGGGCGCGCCACGGGACGCAAGTTTGTCCGCGTGTCGCTCGGCGGCGTGCGCGACGAGGCCGAGATTCGCGGCCACCGGCGGACGTACATCGGCGCTCTGCCTGGCCAAATCATCCAGATGATGCGGAAGGCCGGGACGACCAATCCCGTGTTCGTGCTCGACGAAGTCGACAAGATGTCCATGGATTTTCGCGGCGATCCGTCCGCTGCGCTGATGGAAGTGCTCGATCCGGAGCTCAACCACGCCTTCGCCGATCATTATTTGGACGTCGAATACGATCTTTCAAAGGTGATGTTTATCTGCACGGCCAACGTGCTGCACACCATCCCGCAGCCGTTGCAGGACCGCATGGAAGTACTGCGCATTCCGGGTTACACGGAACAGGAAAAGCATCAGATCGCGCTGCGGTTCCTGGTGCCGCGCCAGATTGAAGCGAACGGTCTATCGAAGACGAATTTGCAGGTGACTGACGAGGGCCTGACACACATCATCCGGCACTACACGCACGAAGCCGGCGTCCGCAATCTGGACCGCGAAATCGCGAATATCTGCCGCAAGGTCGCGCGCAAGGTGGTGACCGAAGGCAAGAGCGTTTCGGTCGAAGTGAGTCCGGCGAACGTCAACGACTACCTCGGAATCATCAAGTATCGCGACTTCCTTGCCGAAAAGAAGAATGATATCGGGTTCACCACGGGCCTGGCCTGGACCGAAGTCGGCGGGCAGGTGCTGACCACCGAAGCCACGTTGATGCAGGGACGGGGACGGCTCACCTTGACCGGCAAGCTGGGCGACGTGATGCAGGAGTCCGCGCAGGCCGGCATGAGTTACGTACGTTCGCGCAGCCATCTTTTCGGACTGCCCAAGGATTTCTACCGGCATATCGATATTCACGTGCACGTTCCGGAAGGCGCGATCCCCAAAGACGGTCCTTCGGCCGGTATTACGATCTGCACTTCGATCGTGAGCGCGCTGACGCGGGTGCCGGTCCGCTGGGACATCGCCATGACGGGTGAGATTACGCTACGCGGGAAAGTGCTTCCGATCGGCGGCGTGAAGGAAAAGCTGCTGGCGGCTCACCGTCTCGGCTTGAACAATGTGATTCTGCCGAAAGACAACGAGAAGGATTTGGCGGATATTCCGCCGGAAATCCAGGCCAAGATGTCGATCCATCTGGTTGAATCGATGGACCAAGTCCTGCAAATTGCGCTCGAGCGCCCGCTAACGGTTTCCGGGCAGACCCCGGTCGAAGTGGAAACGAAGTTTGGCCCTGATGATGTCGCGCAAGACAACGAATTGACCAACTAACGCTCTTCGGTCTCTCCACATCTCGTACGCCGATTTGGCCCGCGACCGAAGTGTAAAGAATGTCCGTTATCTAGCCTGTTTCGGAGCCTGAACAAGCAGGAAATTACAAAGGCCCGCGCGGCGGTCTAGTCCACTAGACCCGTGCAGCGGGGCATCAAGAAGAAAAACATGAACACACAAGTAAAAGAAGGAAAGAACGCGATGAGCATCAGCCTTGCGGAACTCAAGGATAAGAACATCACCGATCTGGCGAAGATCGCAAAGGAGCTGAACATTCCCGGCTCCTCCGGCATGCGCAAGCAGGAGCTGATTTTTCAGATCCTTCGCGCCCAGACGGAAAAGAACGGCCTGATTTTCTCCGAGGGCGTTCTCGAGTGCCTGCCGGACGGGTTCGGATTCCTCCGCGCGCCCGAGTACAACTATCTGCCGGGCCCGGACGACATCTACGTCTCGCCGTCACAAATCCGCAAATTCGACTTGCGCACCGGCGACACCGTCTCGGGCCAAGTTCGCCCGCCGAAAGACGGCGAGCGCTACTTTGCGCTGATCAAAGTCGAAGCGGTGAACTTTGAAGACCCTGAGGTCACTCGCAACAAGATCTTCTTCGATAACCTGACGCCGCTCTATCCGCAGGGACGTATTCGGCTCGAGACGACAAAAGAAAATCTCACCGGGCGCGTGCTGGATATGCTCTGTCCTATCGGAAAGGGCCAACGCGGACTGATCGTTGCTCCGCCGCGCACCGGCAAGACGATGATGCTGCAGTCACTGGCGAATTCGATCACGACCAATCATCCGGAAATCAATCTGATCGTGCTGCTGATCGACGAGCGTCCGGAAGAAGTCACCGACATGCAGCGCACGGTCAAGGGCGAAGTGATCAGTTCGACGTTCGATGAGCCGCCGCAACGGCACATTCAGGTGGCGGAAATGGTCCTCGAAAAGGCCAAGCGCCTGGTTGAGCACAAGCGCGACGTGGTGATTTTGCTCGACTCTCTCACGCGTCTGGGCCGCGCTTACAACGCGGTGACGCCGCCTTCGGGCAAAGTTCTCTCGGGTGGCATTGACGCTAATGCTTTGCAACGCCCGCGCCGTTTCTTTGCCGCAGCGCGAAATATCGAAGAGGGCGGTTCGCTCACAATCATGGCCACGGCCCTGATCGACACCGGCAGCCGCATGGATGACGTGATTTTCGAAGAGTTCAAGGGCACCGGCAACATGGAAATCAACCTGGACCGCCGTCTCGTGGACAAGCGCGTTTTCCCTACGATCGATATCAACCGCTCCGGCACTCGTAAGGACGAATTGCTTTTGCCGGCCGACGAGCTGAATCGCATTTGGGTGTTGCGCAAGGTTCTGAGCCCGCTTTCGACCGTCGAAGCGATGGAGTTGCTGCTGGGGCGCCTCGCGAAGTCGAAAACCAACGCCGAGTTTCTGGCTTCGATGTCCAGCCCGGCCTGATAACTTTCCCCCCTTCTATATCCGCCTAGCTCCGGTCCGTGGACCTTGCCCGGGACTACGGCTATTCGCTGTTCCGGGATTGCCTCCTCAGCCGGCCTGAAACTCTCACGCGACAGGATGTTCGCTCAAGCAAGATCAGCTGCCCGCACATTCTCTAGGCCGTCAATCGTCCAATATGGGCCGCGATGAGGTGACCCAGTGCATCACCGATGTGCTCGCAGGTTGGGAAATAAGCGAGACCAAGGCGCCACAAGCGGGCTTCCAATGAAAACGGCGGCCACTTGCGAGAGCGACCGCCGCTAGAAACCGCGTTAGGGCTGTTCGTTAGTGGCCAGTCAGGCCGAAGCAGTAAAATGTCCCGTCGTAAGTGCCCAGGTAGACGTGTCCGTTCGCTACGGTTACGCCCGAGAAATGGTTGAACGATTTGATCTGATCGCCGCTCGAGAATAGCTCCTTGCCTGTTTGAGCGTCGAGCACGTAGAGCGTCGCATGCGCCGCCTTCGCCGCGCGGATCGACGAATCAAAATCGAGTCCGTGCTCGGGCGACGCCTGCTGCGTGAAGTCGCCGCTGCCATAGGTGAAGATCATGCCGTTGGCGATGATTGCGGGTTCGCCGTGATCCATATCGCGCGAAACCCAAACCGCCGCGAGCTGAATCTTACCGTTCACGGCGACAACCTTAAACGCGGCGACGCCGCCCCTCACGGTTGGTGGAGTGTTCGTGATGGGAAATTTGAACTTCGAATGCTGCGGTCCCCAGAAGGGCGCGATCACCCAGCGGACACCCGCGGGATCGAGCCAGCTGGAAAGAGCACCCCAGCTGCCGCGGTCCTGGAAGTCGACTTCTTCGTTGCAGAATGGCTCGGTCTTGTAAATTGGCGTCTGGTGATCGGCACCGCCGGCCGAAGAGGTATCAAGCAAGACGACGCGGCACTCTTTGCCTGACGCGGCCATGATTTCCTTGCCGCCGTAGTTGAAGATCGTTGGTGTGTTGTTCGGATCGAGGTCGCGCTTCTGCAGCCATTCCCAGTTGGTCGGCGTGTAATAGTCGTGCAGGTTCAGATTCACGCCGGTCAGCTGAACGCCTACGACGCTGTTCCCGTAACGCTTGGAGTCGACGTCATATACGCCGTCTCCGGTGGTCGACCAGGCGATACCGTGCGAATCGACGACCACGCCGCGACGTCCCCACATGCCGCCGCTGCCGTCCGCCCAGGAAGCTACGTTGTGCTCGGGATCATCGAGGCGGATTGCGTGTACGCTCCCGCCCGTGGGCATATAAATGATGTTGTTGATGAGATTGAGCGCCCAGCCTTTGCCGGGAGCGAAGGGAATCGGCGCCTGAATTTCGGTGCCATCGGCAAGGTTAATCGTGTGAAGGAATCCGCCGCCATCCACCCAGTAAACGGGCCAGCGGCCTTGCGCGTCCTTTTGACCGATCACTGGCGTATCGCTGCTGCCGCCGGGGCCGAGGAAGTTCAGCTTTGCGGGATCGCTTGGCTGCGGTTGTCCGCCACCGCCGCCGCGGGCGGGCTGCGCCATCGGCGTGTAGGTGTAGTGCTGCTTCCAGATCAGGCTGCCGTCAGCCGCGTTGAGGGCGTAGATATTGTCCGAGATGCCCGAAAAGATCACGATCTGCTTCGGGCCGCTCGACGTCTGGACGTTGTCTACAACCAGCGCGGGCATCAGCGAGTGCAGGGCGCGCACCTGATTGTCCGTTTTGTAGGTCCAGAGAATCTTCATGTCCTTCACGTTGGCGGTCGTCAGGATATGTTCGTCTTTTTGCCAACCGCTCCGCTGGTTGTCTCCGCCGTCGGTGAGCCAGTCCGACGCGCGCACCATACCGACGCCGAAGCATAGGACCGCCACCACCACCCACAGTAGTCTTTTCATTCCAGGCCTCTCCATTTGTCCCGTTCGCTTCATTTATTTCTCCAGCGGAATGCCGTAGACGTGAAGAACGTTATCGTGCGTCGAGAAGTAGATTTGCGCGTTTGCCACGGCCAAGCCGCTTGGTGAGTACGTGCCTGCAGGACCGCTGGTGAAGTATTCTTTGCCGGTTGCAGCGTCGAGAACGTGCAGTGACGCCGGCTTTGCGAGCTTCTCCCATTCGGTGACTGAGTAAGCGCTGCCGTCTGGTTTCGCGACGCGCGACGGTTGGCCCGTCGAAAGCGCGAAGATGAGTCCGTTGGCGATTGCTGGCGCCTCGGGCGAAGTCATATCGGCCGAAGTCCATTGCGGTTCGAGCGAAGGCTTGTCGTTTTCGATGGCGATCTTGAAGGCAACGATCGAGCCGGTTGGAGCGGCGCCGTTGGACGTGGGAAACTTCGTGGCGACCGGGCCGCGAACCGATGCAAAGAGCCAGCGTGTGCCGTCTGAATCGAGCGACGTCGCGAAGCTGTTCCAGATTCCGTTGCCACCGAACTTCGTGTCGGGAGTTACGATCACATCGCTTTGGTAGAGAGGCGTGTGATGATCGGACCCGCCGAGCGAATCCGCGTCGAGAATGTAGATGCGACCGCTGCGGCTGCCGGCGATGATCCAGTCCTTGTCTTTGTAACCGAAGACGGCTGGTGTGACCGAGGGATACGCAGCGCCTTTGGCGATTTCCGGAAGTGCCTCGGGCGGAGTGAAATAGTCCTGCACGGCGAGCGTGTCCGACTTGAGTGAGACGACCGTGTCATTGTAGTTGCCCGCGATGTCACCCTTCCCGCTGGCGATTTGCGCGTAGACTGCGCCGTCGGTACCGACCGCTGTGCCGCCGGTGCCGGAACCGCCGGTGCCACCGGTCATCAGCGAGGCGAGCATTCCATCCGCAATCTTGATCGCGTAAATTCCGTTCGGATTGCCGCCGCATTCGTTGACGGTGGATGCATAAATCAGGCCGCCGTTGACGTTGATGCCGCTGACGCGCGCGTTCGCGGGCAGGAACTTCAGGGGCGCGGTCGCGTCCGCGTTACCGTCTTCCTGGCGCAGGTTGCGCAGATATCCGTCGCTACCGATGGCAAAAAGTTGTCCTGGACCGCCGAAGCCGCCTCCTCCGCGACCGAATGCCGGGGGAGCCGGAGTACGTGCAACACGCCCCACACGTGCGGGAGCGGGCGTGCCCGGAGGCGCAAAACCGCGTCCACCGCTGCTCGCGCCCGGAATCGCGATGGCCGCCGTCAGTCCTCCGGGGCAGGCGACCGAAGCGCCAGCCGCAGCCAGAGCGACATCTCCCTTATAGGCCAGCGCCGTTTTGAAGTACGGTTTGCCCAGATCGGCGTCGATCGAATAGACCATGTCAGAGCTTCCGCCGACAAACACCAGCTGCTTGAATCCCATGTAGCCGATGATGTTGGTCAGGATGATCGGCGAAGTCAGGTCGGTGGTGCCGGCTATCTTGTTGTCAAACTTGTAGGTATAGAGCGACACGATCTTGCCGCCCTGCGCGCTGGCCTTGGATAGCTTGGTTTCTCCCTGCGCCCATCCGTCCCTTTGCGGATTTCCTCCCTGGCTTGGCCAGTCCGCGGCCCAGAGAGCCGCGCACATCCCCAGCGATGTAAATATGGCTACCGCCGCTGACAGTTTTTTCATGGGCAACGTCCGTTTTTCCTTGGTCTGAAGTGGAGATGCGAGCGCCGTCCCCCCGGCACCCGCGGGGTTATATCACAGGACGCGGGTTCCCATCCATATTCTTTTTATCAGTTGAAATTGACGGGGTCAGGAGCGATCAGTGAGCCGCAGGATTGGCCTTTTCCGATGCGATCCAAGCGCCGACCTGCTTTTCGAGGATATCGAGCGGGAGCGCGCCCTGGTCGAGAACGGCGTCGTGGAAGCCGCGAATATCGAATTTGGCGCCGAGTTGTTGCTCGGCTTGGCGACGGAGTTCGACAATCTTGAGTTGGCCGACCTTGTAGGCCAGCGCCTGGCCGGGCCAGACGATATAGCGATCGACTTCGACGACCGAATTCAGATGAGGCTGTCCGGTGTTTTCCTCGAAGTACTGAATCGCCTCGTCTCGCGACCAGCCCATCGAATGAACGCCAGTATCCACGACCAGACGGACCGCGCGCCACATCTGGGCGCTCAGGTAGCCGAATTTCGAATAGGGGTCCGCGTAGAAGCCTATCTCGGGGCCCAGGCTTTCTGAATACAGCGCCCAGCCTTCGACAAACGACGTGTAGTTGAGCTGCTTGCGGAATTCGGGCACATCCTGCATTTCCTGCGCGATCGAAATTTGCAGATGATGGCCCGGAACGCTTTCGTGCAACACCAGATCATCTACTGCCCAGGTGGGCCGCGAAGGAAGGTCGTAGGTATTCACGAACAGGTAGCCCGGCCTGCCGGCGAGCGGCGAGCCCGGCTCGTAATATGCGGTGGTTTGCGATGGCGCCGCCGCCGGCGGCACTTGTTTCACACCGTAAGGCAAGCGCGGCAAAAGTCCGAACAGGCCTGCAAGCTCGGGATCAGCCAGCTTCGCTTTCGCGCGATATTGCAGCAGCATGTCGTCCGAGCTCGGGAAGGTGAATTTCGGATCGGTGTTCAGATATCGGACGAAATCGGCGAAATTGCCTTTGAAACCGGACGCGTCGATCACATCGTTCATCTGCGCGCGGATTTCTTTCACCTGATCGAGCCCGATCTGGTGAATCTCGGCGGGCGTCATCGAAGTGGTGGTCTCCCAGCGCACCAGATACTTGTAGTAGTCCGCTCCATTGGGCAGCGCGCCCGCGCCGACGGCATCGGTGCATGCGGGAACGTAGGTATTCGCGAGGAAATCGCGCAGCCGAGTGAATGCGGGCGCGACGTTTTGCGTGTAGGCGACCGTGGCCTGCTGCGCGAACTGTTGGCGCTCGCTCGGCGTGACCGACGCAGGAAAGTTCTTGAGCGCCGCGAGCAGCGGGCTCGCCGTCGGGTCCGACACGATCTGCGCTTCGGCTTGTTTGGCCACGTCGCGCATGGTGATTTTCGGCGGCGTGTATCCCTGGGCCATGCCCACTTTCATCAGCGCGATCGTCTGATCGATCGCAGCCGGGATTCGGTTCAAGCGCGCAATCAAGTCGCGATAGTCGCTCGCGCTGGACATAGGCATTTGCGCGATGACGTCAGCCACGTATTGCTGTACGCCGCCCATTTGGTTGACCGGCATGTAGAGATTTTCGGGGAACTCGCTCGCCAGCGGAAACGCGTCGTTGTGGAACGCGAGGCCGCCGATCGCCAGCTGCAACTCCTCGTGATAGAGGTCGTAATTCAGTTGTTCGGCAGAAGCGAGTTCGGCGCGCGGAATTGCTTCGAGTTCGGCGAGGCTTTGATGCAGATGCTGGTTGCGACGAGCGATTGCTTCGGGCGAATAGTCGGTCCAGCGGCCGTTTTCGCCGGGATAGCCGTAAATCGTGGCGTTTTCCGGATACTCGCCGACCCAATATTTCCAGTCTGCGTCAAGGAATGAGCGAAGGCGCTTTGTCGCGGCAGCGGATTGTTGCGTGGTGCCGGCCGCCGAGGATTGCGAATCGACCGGGAAACTCGCACAAGAAAGCAAAAGACTTATCGCAAGGCACGCGCGCCCGAGTTTGGAGGATGCAAGCACTGCTGGTCTTTGACGCGGATCGTAGGGGAACGTCACGCAACCATATTAAGTCGATAGAGCGGCTTTTCAAGGAGTTACAAGGCCCCGGTCGAGTGAGGTAAAATATGTCTTGACAATAGTCGTTATAACGACTATATTGGGGACATGGTCAGCGAAGCAACCACCGAAACCGTGACGCACCGGGGACTTTGCCCGGAGGAAGACGCTTTTGTAAGCATTCTCCGGACCGGCGATGCGCTGATGCGCGCAACCGAATTTGTGCTGAAAGACAGCGGCGTTTCGCCCACCCAATACAACGTTATGCGGATTTTGCGCGGTTCGCCCGATGGGCTACCGTGCAGCGAGGTTGCCAAGCGCATGATCAGCCGCGATCCGGACATCACTCGTCTGCTCGATCGGATGGAGAAGAGGGGATTGATCACGCGGCAGCGCGCGACGACCGACCGTCGACTGGTGGTGACAAAGATTACGCGCGAGGGACTCGCCGCACTTGCGGCGCTCGATGAGCCCGTGCGAAGAGCCCACCGCGAGACGCTCGGTCATCTTGGCGCAGCGCGTCTGCAGTCGCTTGTCGAGTTGCTTGACGTTGCGCGCGAGCGGGTCGGCTAGGTTTTTCAATCGATTCAGTTGGGCACGAATCAAAGCGAAAAGGAGAAACAGTCATGAGCACAGCAGCCATACCGGAAGCAGCCGTAAGCACCTGGAAGATCGATCCCGTACATTCGCATGCGCAATTCAAAGTGAAGCACATGATGATTTCGAACGTGAAAGGCGAGTTCACCGCGGTCAACGGTTCGCTCGAGCTGAATGAAGCCGATGTCACCAAATCGCGCGTGCAGGCCTCAATCGACGCGACCACAATCAACACGCGCGACCCGCAGCGCGACGGCCATTTGAAAAGTGCGGATTTCTTCGACGTTGAAAAATTCCCGACTTTGACATTTAGCTCGACAAAGATCGCCAAGAAGGGCGATGAGTGGCTTGAGGCCTCCGGCGACTTGACGATTCATGGCGTGACGCGCACCGTGACGTTTGAGGTTGAGGGCCCGACGGCCCAGATGAAAGATCCGTGGGGCAACACACGCATCGGGCTTTCCGCGACTGCGAAGATCAATCGCAAGGACTTCGGCCTGGTGTGGAACTCGGCGCTCGAGACGGGCGGGGTGCTGGTGGGCGACGAAGTGACGATCACGATCGACGCGCAATTTGTGAAGGGATGAAGGGGTGGCACGCTACCGGGTTGTGTGCACCGCCTGGGATCGGTGGATCGCTGCTTCAGAGGTGATCAGTGTCGCCAGTTTTGCTGTGGCCGTCGCTGTGATGGAGCGATCCGCCTGATCTTTGGGAAACCGAGCGGCGAGGCTTACCGCAATTTCTCCGGCTCTGGGCGTGATCGGGGGGACCTCGAATCTCTCTGCGATCTCGTTTGGCAAGTCGGCCGACCCCGTCATGGTCACCGAGTTGTCGTAGATGAGGTGTCAGCGCTGCGCTGCCTCACGATTTCGGGCGAGCATCGTGATCAGCCGAGCGACTTCCTCTGCATCCATCGCCGTGCTGTCGACCAGAACTGCGTCCTGGGCCTGGACGAGAGGGGAAGTAGGACGCTCACGGTCTCGGCGATCGCGTTCGCGCACTTCTTCCAGGGTCCTGGCAAGATCGATCGTATCGCCCTTCTGCTGATGTTCGCGCCAGCGGCGCTCGGCACGGATTTCGGGCGACGCGGTCAGGAAAATCTTCAGTTGCGCATCGGGAAAAACGACGGTGCCGATGTCCCGTCCTTCCATTACGACGCCGCCCGCGTGACCCGCGCGACGCTGCTCGGCGACCAGGACCCGGCGAACACCGGCGTTCACAGCTATTTTCGATGCGCCCTGCGCCACCTCCGGTGTGCGGATCCCGGTTGTAACGTCTTCTCCATCAAGAAGAACGCGCTGGGCGCTATGCGCCGTCCTCAAGTCGATGCGCGATTCGCTTGCGAGCGTCACCAGATCGTCGCCGTTTTCGCCGGTGAGGCTGACGTTCTTGCGCATGGCTTTGAGCGCAACGGCGCGGTACATCGCGCCCGTGTCAATGTAGACGTAGCCGAGAATATTCGCCACGCGGCGCGCGACGGTACTCTTGCCCGAGCCGACGGGCCCGTCGATCGCGATGATCAACTTATTGGACATGGATTCGGCAGATTACGAAGCCCCGGATTGCGCAACCTAAATCCGTTTGAACGCGCGCTCGATTTCGCGCAAAGGATAGCGCAGGACGACCGGACGTCCGTGCGGGCAGCTCATCGGATATTCGGTTTTCGCCAACTCGCCGAGGAGCCATTCCATTTTTGTCGTGTCCAGCGGCGTATTCACCTTGATCGCGGCGTGGCATGCCGTGGAAGCCGCGATTTTTGATTGCAGCGAATCGATCGAGATGGCCTGATTCTCGCGCGCGATGCCGTCGAGAATTTCGCGGAGCAGTTTTTCCGCGTCGCCGCTGGGGATGCCTGCCGGAGCGGCTTGAATGGCAACGCTGCGGCCGCCCATCAATTCGGCTTCAAAACCGTTGGCGTGCAATTCCTCGCCGATCTGCTCGAAGGTAGCGAGCTGCTTCGGATTCAGCTCGGTGATGAGCGGCACGAGCAGCCGCTGGCCGCCCAATTCGCCTTCGCGGCGCGCGCGCAGGTGCTGCTCGAAAAGAACGCGCTCGTGAGCCACGTGCTGGTCGATGATCCAGAGACCTTCGCCGTTGACCGCGACGATGAAGCTGCTGTTGACCTGGCCGAGCGGTTTCAGATCAAGAATGTCCTCGACAGAGGGCAGCGAGCCGCTTTCGCCGGCCGCGACAGGGCCAGTTGCGGACGCGCCATTCGAGCCGGCAGGGGCCGACGCCGGCTGCCTGGGCCACGGAATATTCATGTTGCCGCTCGGATCGAAGCCGAGACGCTGCGCGAGCGGATGGTGCGGCGCGCCGCTCAATTCGAAATCCTCTGAGATCGCGGCGCTCGAGCCCGGCAAATCTGTCGGAAGCACCGCGCGCGGCGGGCCGGCGGGCGCCGAATAATCGGCGAGTCCGCTGGAGTTGGCTTGATAGCCGGAAATTCCCGCGCCGTGCTCGCGGTCGGTCGTGGCGGACCGTTGAGGCGGCGGGAAAGACTCTCGGCCCGCGATATTGCCTGCCGCGGCCGCGCGCGCCGCGGGAAATCCCGGCACGGCGCGCGTGAGCGAAAGAGCCTGTCGAATCGAATCGCGCGTGAAATCGTGGACGAATTGCGGATGCCGGAAGCGCACCTCGATTTTCGCGGGGTGTACATTCACATCGACTTCCTGATACGGCAACTCGAGAAACAGCAACACGACCGGGAACACTCCCGGGGGCGTGATATTTCGATACGCTTCGCTGATTGCGTGAAGGAGCAAGCGATCGCGAACCAGACGGCGATTCACGAAAATGTAGATGCCGTTGCGATTGCTGCGCTGCACTTCAGGATGCGAAACAAATCCGCTGACGCGCAATGTAGCGGCCTGCTCGCCGGCCTCGAGTTCGGGTTCGTTCGTGGCCGAGCGAACTGGCGCCTGGTTCGCGGGAATTTCGCTGAGCTCGTCGAGCGCCTGGCGGCCGAATATCTGGTAGACGCGATCGGCGAGTTTTTCAACCGGTGCGCAATCCATGATGACTTGCGAGGGGGTCTTCAGAACGAAATGACATTCCGGATGCGCGAGCGCGTAGTGCGTGACCAGAGACGCGATGTGGCCGAGTTCGGTCGTTTCCGACTTCAGAAACTTGCGGCGTGCGGGCATGCAGTAAAAAATGTCCGACACGCTGATTGACGTCCCCGTCGGAGCGCCCATTGGCTTCACGTTTACGAGTTTTCCGCCCGCGAATTCGACGCGCATGCCTTCGCCCTCATCGCTGGTGCGCGTTTCGAGCACCAGCCGCGAAACGGCGGCGATGGAGGGAAGTGCTTCGCCGCGGAAGCCGAGCGTGGCGATCGAAACAAGATCGTCGGCGGTGCGGAGCTTCGATGTGGCGTGGCGTTCGAAGGCGAGCAGCGCGTCGTCATGATTCATGCCGCAGCCGTCGTCTGCGACGCGAACGAGTCGCTTGCCGCCGGATTCGGCTTCGACGCGGATCGAGCGCGCGCCCGCGTCGAGAGCGTTCTCGAGCAGCTCCTTGACGACCGACGCCGGGCGTTCGACGACTTCGCCGGCGGCTATTTTGTTGGCGACGGCTTCCGGGAGTATGCGAATGCGCGACATGCTTACAGCCTCACTTCCGCTGCCACAGATCAACACAGATAGATGCAAAAAGCCACTGTGCGATTCGGCGCGCGGCTACTGTTTTGGCTCTACGGGCGCGATCGCGATACCAAGTTGATCGAGCTGCTCTTT
>DATMLZ010000123.1:0-3047 GCA_035569955.1 Candidatus Acidiferrum sp. | reverse complement strand
GTAGCCCGTTTTGTAGCCGAGCTCCGCGTAGTACATGAACGTGATGGTGCCGATCTCGGTGGCGGCCAGCGTGGCGATACCGATGAACGTTCCCAGCTCTCTTCCGGCCACTAGAAAATCCGCGATTCCGCCGACGAATTTGCGGCCGTACAAGCCCGTGGCAAACGTGGCCGCCACGTAGACGATGACGATCACCCAGTCGAGCGCGGAGAAGTGAGTGGCCATCATCTTTTATTTGCCTCAGCCCGAAGGCCCGCCAGCATGTCGCGCAGGTCTTTCACGCCGCGAACGAGCACGATGATCGCAATCACGGCAAACGCCGATCCTGCGATGAAAAAGTTCGCCATCCAGAAGATGTACCAGGCATTCATGGGAAAGGTGCCGATTCTAGCGCGAATGGCGCGGGGTTGGTCCATCATTTCCGCGTGTGCGCTACACTAATCGGCCGCATGTCGAGCGACGACCCGATCGACAAAGCAGTGATTTTGGCGCGTGGCGCCGGCTCGCGCATGAGAGCCAGCGCAGACATTCGCCTCGATCCAGATCAGTCTGCTGTTGCGGATACGGGCGTGAAGGCGATGATTCCTTTCGGCCGGCCGTTTCTCGATTTCGTATTGAGCGGCCTCGCGGATGCCGGTTTCGCACGGGCCTGCGTGGTCGTTGGACCCGAACATGACTTTGTGCGCGACTACTACGAGCGCATTCAACCGCGGCGCATACAAATCGATTTCGCGATTCAGGCGAAGCCGCTTGGCACCGCCGACGCCGTGCTGGCTGCCGAAGGATTCGCGAGTGGCGGCGAGTTCGTCGTCATTAACTCCGACAACCTATATCCTTCCGACGTTCTCGTTGCTCTGCGCGGTCTGGGTGAGCCGGGAGCCGTGATGTTCGATGAAAGCTCGCTGATCGAGCGCAGCAACATCTCGCGCGAACGCGTGCGATCGTTTGCGTACGCCCAGGTCGACGCCGCGGGGTTTCTGATCGACCTTATCGAGAAGCCCGACGAACAAACGCTTGTGGCTCTGCGCGGCTTTGTGCTTGTGAGCATGAACTGCTGGCGCTTCTCGCAGGAGATCTTCGAGGCTTGTCGCCGCGTGCCGCTTTCGTCGCGCGGCGAATATGAGCTGCCTGCGGCGGTACGGGAAGCGATGAAAGGCGGCATGCGGTTCAAGATCGTGCGCAGCACCCAGGGTGTGCTCGATTTGTCCCGGCGTTCCGATATTGCGGCCGTTGGCGAACGCCTCAAGAATTTGCAGGTCTCGCTATGAACGCCGCGATTGCGGAGGCGCTCGTCGTCGCGGGAATGAGCCACGACGAGGCCGCCCGCAAAGAGCAACTTTTCGCGAAGGCGGAGAGCGTGCTTCGCGCGCGGGGCGTACCGAGCACACGCTGCTGGTTCGTCCCTGGACGCATCGAGGTCCTCGGCAAGCACACCGACTACGCAGGAGGCCGCAGTCTGCTCTGTACGGCGGAACGCGGCATGTGCATCGTGGCCAACCCTCGTGACGACTCTACGGTTCGCATCAGCGACGCCGTCGATGGCCGCAGCGTTGAGTTCGAATTGTCTGCGGGCTTGGCAATTCCGGAATCCAGATGGACTGTCTACACAACGAGCGTGGGGCGGCGCATCGCGCGCAATTTTGGCGGCGAATTGCGCGGCGCCGACATTGCGATCGCGAACGACCTTCCGCGCGCGGCGGGCATGAGCAGCTCGAGCGTGTTGGTGGTGGCGATTTTTTCCGTTCTCAGCGAAATCAATCGGCTCGACCAGCGCCCGGAGTACAAATCGAATATTCGAAACCGGGAGGAGCTGGCGGGCTATCTGGGATGCATCGAAAACGGCCAGACCTTCGGGTCGTTGGCCGGAGACAAAGGCGTCGGCACGTTCGGCGGAAGCGAAGACCACACGGCGATCATCTGCTCCCAGCCGGGAATGCTGCGGCAGTACAGCTTTTGTCCCGTGCGTGCGGAGCGAATCATAAAGCTGCCCGCCGAATGCACGTTCGTGATCGCTACCAGCGGTGTGAAGGCGTCTAAAATCGGGGCGGCGCGAGGTCAATATAATCGTATCTCGAAAGCGGCCGAAGCAGTTTTGGCCCTCTGGCGCACTTATTCCGGCGAAAATCCCGCCACTCTTCGCGACGCCGTTACGAGCTCGCTTGATGCCCCCGCACGAATTCGCGAGGCACTTGAGCATTCGTCGATTTCGGATTTCTCACCACAGGCGCTGCTGGACCGCTTCGATCAGTTCGTACTTGAATCCGAGGAGATCATTCCTGCAGCGGGGGATGCGCTGAGTCGTGCCGACCTACGGTCATTCGGGGACCTTGTGGATCGGTCGCAGCGCGCCGCTGAACGCTGGCTTGGCAACCAGATCGCCGAAACGATCGAGCTCGCGCGAGTGGCGCGCCAGTTGGGAGCTTATGCGGCGTCGAGCTTCGGCGCGGGGTTCGGCGGAAGCGTGTGGTCACTGGTTTCGCGCGCGGAAGCCTTTCAATTCCGCGACGCATGGAAGAAGCGATATGAACAACTCTTCCCCGAAGCCGCCGCGCACAGCCAGTTCTTCGTCACCGCGCCAGGGCCGGCCTGCTCCGCGTTCTCATGATGCCGGACCTAGGGGTGGAGACATCGATTTCTTCGGAGGATGTCCAGTTCAAGCGCCCCAAACAGCTTGATATTCGGGAATGGATCAGTTTCCGAGTACGCGACAAACCATCCAAGTACGACTTCGTTGCTTCGGAGCTGCGCATTTCTGCCTCAAACCGTTAGAATGTGCGATCGTTCCGCAGCTTTCGACGGGAGGCACGTTATGCGGGTTTTCTGGCGCGAACACTTTTGGCGGTGCGGCCGAGTGCTGCTGATCGCCACGCTCCTGATGTGCGCTAGTTCAGTTCGTGGGCAGACCGTAGCAGTCGACACCACGCCTTCGCGGGCCATCCCTTTCGATCCCGACAAAGCGCTCGGCACATCGATCGACATTTTGCCGGCCAAGACATTCGACAAAGTCTATAGCGACGCCATCTTGAAGGAGTCGCTTTCGGCCGGCT
>DATMLZ010000122.1:0-2972 GCA_035569955.1 Candidatus Acidiferrum sp. | reverse complement strand
TTGCGAGCGTTCACACTTCCCCCGATCTTCGCCCCCTGCGTTTAACCACGCATTTTAGCACAGCGTCGCCCGGCCGAGTTCGCATTCGTTGACGCTCAGACGAGCAGACGGCCGCCGTCCACCGCAAGGATCTGGCCCGTCACAAAGTTAGACGAAGCAAGATACACAACGGCGTCTGCGATATCTTCGCCCTGCCCGGTTTTGTGGAGCGGAACCATCCGGATGAAATTCTCGTGGGGGGCTTCGCCAGGGAACACAATCGTACCGGGCGCGACGCTGTTGACCAAAATATCCGGCCCGAGCGCCGCAGCCAGGCAGCGCGTGAGCATCACCGAGCCGGCTTTTGAAACACAGTAGTGGACATACGAGGTCCACGGCAAGAAGGCGCCGACCGACGAGATGTTTATAATATGGCCGCCGCCATGGCGCCGAAGGAGCGGAATCGCGGCCTGCGCGCAGAGGAATTGGGATTTCAGATTCGTGTCCTGGATGCGATCCCATTGCTCGTCGGTAAGTTCTTCGAATTTCGCCGGGAAGAAGATGCCGGCATTGTTCACCAGGATGTCGAGCCGGCCGAATTCCTTGTCCACGGCCGCAAACATCCTTTCCACGTCCGCCCGACGACCCACATCGGCGCGAAAGGTAACGGCATGGCGGCCCATTTTCTCGATGTCGGAGGCGACTTCCTCGGCCTCGGCCTGCGATTTCGAGTAGTTCACGGCAAGATCGGCGCCTGCAGCCGCGAGCCGGAGGGCGACGCTCCTGCCGATGCGTATTCCGGCTCCCGTGACCAGCGCGACCCTACCGAGGAAGGGATGGTCGCTCATGCCGGATCCGGTATGCGGTGAGTTCTGAGCCTCTCGATTGCAATCATTGCGCAAACGCCTCCGCGAAATTTTCCACGAGATGATAGCAGGAGACCCGAACCGCTGACAGCGTGGGGCCGATGTCGGTTTTTCGCCTGATGGAAGCGCCAAATTCTATTGACAACATTTTTCGGTCGGTGAAAGATGCGGGCCGTTGGAAGGGTGGTTTATGAGCGAACAAGGATTCGGACGAAGGAAGTTTCTGGTGAATGCGGCGCAAGGCGCGATGGCCGTTCCCGCCCTTGCGACAATCGGCTCGGCGCAAGACGCGACGAAAAAGGCCGCGCGAGTGACGGCACCGGCCGAGGCAAACAAGCCGACCAAAGCCGCTGCGCCGTCCAAACCAGCGGTCACGCTGAATGTCCGCGACTTCGGAGCGACCGGCGACGGACAAACAAAAGATACGGTCGCGATCCAGCAAGCGCTCGATCGCTGCGGCGTTCTCGGTGGTGGTGAAGTGGTCGTTCCCGCCGGCAACTATTCGACCGGCTCGGTTTTTCTGCGCAGCAACGTCACGCTTCGCCTGGAAAAGGAGGCGAGTTTGCTGGGGACCGCCGACTTTGCCGACTTTGCGGTTTCGCAGGTGCGCTGGGAGGGCAAATGGATTCAGGGACACGTTGGTCTGGTAAGCGCAATTGACGCGGACCGCGTCAGCATCGTTGGCCCGGGCAGCCTGATAGGGAATCCGGCGCTCGGCGGTCGGCCAAACGCGCAGAATCCGCTGCGTCATCCGTGCGTGGTCGAGTTCATCAACTGCAATGACGTGCGCCTCGAGGATTTCACAACCAGCAACCGGCTGATGTGGTCGATTCACCCGACCTATTGCGAGCGCGTGTCGATCAAGAATCTGACGGTGAACGCGACCGGCGGAAACGGCGACGGCGTCGATATCGATTCATGCAAGCACGTGGTCATTGACGGCTGCAAATTCTCGACCGGCGACGATTGTATTTCGCTGAAGTCGGGCCGCGGTGAAGAGGCGTACAAGTTGATGCGCACGACCGAAGACGTGGTCATTTCGAACTGCACCTTTGAGGACGCGAACTTCGCGTGCATCGGAATCGGCAGCGAGCTTTCCGGCGGCGTGCGCAACACCCGCATCGAGCACTGCAAGTTCACTGGAGCGAAGAGTTTTGCCATCTACATTAAGAGCCGGACCGGTCGCGGGGCGTTCATTGAAGACATTACTGCCGATGATCTCGACGTCTCGGGAATGAAGCAGGGATTTTTGCGCATCAACGTGCTCAATAGCGGAATCCAGGATCAAGATCCGGTACCGGGCGATGAGGGAATTCCTGCGCTGAAGAATCTGCGCTTCACTAATGTACGGGTGAAAGACATGCCGACGCTGGTGGACGCGACGGCGATTCATCCGAACAAGCCGCTCGACGGCCTTACGCTCAGCAACATTTCGGGAACATGCGCCAAAGGGATTTATTTGGCGAATGCGAAGCAGGTGAAATTGAGCGCGATCAAGGTGAAAGCCACCGACGGTCCGTTGCTGAACACCATCAACGTGACAGGTGTTGGACTGACGGGTACCGCGAAGATCGATGCGCCCAAGCTGCCTGATCCTGTTCCTGAGCCTGCCGAGCCATACAAGCTGCACTAGATGGAACGGTCGGGCGCCCCGCACTGCACGCTGGACACGTCTTTCGAGATTGAATATCCTCCGTGTTCCGGGGAGGCAGCCCAACATGGCACACCAAATCATCTGGTGCGATATTCCGGTCGTCGATCTGGACCGGGCGATTCGCTTTTATTCCGCGGTGATCGGCGCCGAAGTGAAAAAGCATGACGTTCCCGGAATGTCCATCGGGCTCTTTCCGGACGCGGACACGCACGTGAGCGCCTGCCTGTTTGTTTCTGAGAAGGACAAGCCTTCCGACCACGGTCCGCTGATTTATCTGAATTGCTCCGGACGACTCGACGCTGCTGTCGCGGCGGTAGAGGCGAACGGTGGCAGGATTCTGCAGCCGAAACAACAGATTGGCGGCTACGGCTTCCGTGCCGTGATCCTCGATTCGGAGGGAAACCGAATGGCCCTTCACTCGAACTGATGGGGCGTTCCTGCGGCGGATTCGCGCTATTCTTTTGGTGTGAGTC
>DATMLZ010000121.1:0-17935 GCA_035569955.1 Candidatus Acidiferrum sp. | reverse complement strand
GAACCCGAAGACCGGTTTCAGGGAACCAGCGAACACATTCGTTGCAAGCAGGCTTCCGCCGTTCTCGACAAACCGCGTGATCTGCGCGAGTTCGGCGTCGCTGAACGTGCGCCCGTCGACGGTGGGATAAAGGATCACCAGATTGTGCCCGAGAGCCTGTTTGAGGTCGCGCGTGATAAAAAAGGGAATGCCCATCGCGCCAAGGGAATGTTCGATTTCGAGCGTACTTTCGTCAGCCTTGGCCCAGTACACGGCAACCTGCATTGGAAATTGCTCGGGATATCGGGTCGTGGGATCTGCTGTGACGTGAGCGAGCGGCTCGACCGGCACATCGGCCGCATGAAGGTCGGCGACAGCGCTATGGCATCCGCTCGCCGACAATGCCGCGCAAAATAGAGCGCCCAGCCGGATCAACCGCGCGGCACGAAATTCCAAAGTCTGATTCATTTCCGTTCTGTCGGTACCTTCGGTCGACCCCGCGGCTCTGCAATAGAACCGCTTGAAACGGGCCGGCGCAGCCCGGAAGTCCAGAGTACACGCGTCACGGAAAACCTTCCGTAACGGGCTTCGCTCCCGACTCTCGCGTAGTAAACCGTGTTTCTACGTACCCCGCGTTTCGAGCGAGCGCGCCCGAAACCGACCCGGGCCGGCCGAGTGGCCTATCCCCCGACGTGCGCGGTATAATGGCCGAATGCCAAGTCAGCGGAAGACGCAACAGATGCACGGGACAACGGTCCTGTGCGTGCGCAAGGATAACAAAGTCGTCCTTGCTGCCGACGGCCAGGTCACCCTCGGCGAAAGCGTGATCAAACACAACGCGAAAAAAGTCCGGCGCCTGTTCAACGAAAAGGTGATCGCCGGATTCGCCGGGAGCACGGCCGACGCGCTCTCGCTGTTTACGCGCTTTGAAAACAAATTGCAGGAATTTCACGGCAATCTGCCGCGCGCCGCCGTGGAACTGGCCAAAGAGTGGCGTACCGACCGCTCCCTGCGCCATCTGGAAGCCCTGCTTCTGGTCGCCGACAGCAAGTCGACATTCCTGCTTTCCGGCAACGGCGATGTGATCGAGCCCGATGACGGCATCTGCGCCATCGGCTCCGGCGGCCCGTTCGCGCTTTCCTCGGCGCGCGCTCTTGCCAAGCACACCAAGCTCGGCGCCAAGGAAATCGCGCAGGAGGCTATGCGCATTGCCAGCGAGATTTGCATCTTCACCAACGCCAATTTCAGCATCGAAGAACTGTGAGCGTTGTGGAACGCCGGCGTGACCGGCGCGGCGGAGAGAACCTAAGGATATGGTGATCTACTTGTCTGGAGAACAGCAGCCAGCGGAAGCCGAACCTCTACCTTCGTTTGACGAGCTCACTCCGCGCGAGATCGTCGTAGAGCTCGATAAATATATCGTCGGACAGGGCGCGGCGAAGAAGGCCGTGGCCGTCGCGCTGCGCAACCGTGTGCGCCGCCAGAAACTGACTCCCGAGCTAGCCGAAGATATTCTGCCGAAAAACATTCTGATGATCGGCCCGACCGGTGTCGGCAAGACCGAAATCGCCCGCCGCCTGGCGCGTCTTGCCGGCTGCCCGTTTGTCAAAGTCGAAGCCTCCAAATACACCGAGGTCGGTTACGTCGGCCGCGATGTCGAGTCAATGGTTCGCGACCTGGTTGAAACTTCGATCGACATGGTCCGCGAAGAAAAACTCGACGAAGTCGCCGAGCGCGCCGAGCAAGCCGCCGAAGAGCGCCTTCTCGATTTGCTGCTGCCGGTTTCCCCCCCGCCGACCAGCGAGATCGGGTCCGGCGCCAACTCGACTTCGGCTTCCAACGAAGCCCAGCGTCGCGAACAGATGCAGCGCACGCGCGACAAGCTCCGCGCGCAGCTTCGTGAAGGTAAGCTCGATCAGCGCCTGGTCGAAGTCGAAGTCCGCGAACGCTCGATGCCTTCGTTTGAAATCATCTCCAATCAAGGCATCGAGGAAATGGACATCAACGTCAAGGACATGCTCTCGGGCGTCTTCGGCCAGCAGAAAAAGAAGCGCAAAATGACCGTCGCCGAAGCCTTCGATTATCTGATCCAGGAAGAAGAAAACCGCCTGATCGATATGGACCACGTGACGCGCATCGCCGTCGATCGTGTGGAGCAGATGGGCATTCTTTTCATCGACGAAGTCGACAAAATCGCCGGCCGCGAGGGCGGCCACGGCCCCGATGTTTCCCGCGAAGGTGTTCAACGCGACATTTTGCCCATCGTCGAAGGCACCACGGTCAACACGCGCTACGGCATGGTTCGCACGGACCATATTCTTTTCATCGCGGCGGGCGCGTTTCACACTACCAAGCCGTCGGATCTGATTCCCGAGCTGCAAGGCCGCTTCCCGATTCGGGTCGAGCTCAGCTCGCTCACCGAAGCCGACTTCATCCGCATCCTCACCGAGCCGAAAAACGCTCTGGTGAAGCAATACATTGCACTGCTCGACACCGAAGGCCTGAAGCTGGTTTTCAGCGAAGACGCCGTCGCTTCGATCGCGCGCTACGCCGCCAAAGTCAACGAACAAACCGAAAATATCGGCGCGCGCCGCCTGCACACGATTCTCGAAAAAGTCCTCGAGGAAATTTCCTTCGAAGCTCCGGAGATGAAGAAAAAGACGGTAAAGATCGACGCGGCCTACGTCCAAAAGCAGCTCGCAAACATCGTCAAGGACCAGGATCTGAGCCGCTACATCCTCTAAATCAGATAATCGAAATGCACCCCTCCCCCCGCCGCACGCGAAAAGTCCTGCCGTTTTTGCCGCTCATCGCTTTGCAAATCTCGGCTGCTTTCGCGGGATGCGCGTCGCCGGGCGAACCGGTCGAGCGCAAGCCGCCGACCCCTCTGGCCATCAACGATCTCGCCGCCGAGCAGACCGGCAACACGGTAGTCCTCACGTTCACCGTGCCGAAAGAGACAGTCGACCGCAATCCGCTGGCCGACCCGCCGGCTGTCGAAATCTACCGCGCGATTCACGCCTCGGGCGCTTCCGCCTCGCAAGCCCCTGCGCCTGCGCTGCTGGTAACAATTCCGTCCGCAATGGTCGGCACGTACACCGCCGCCGGTCGCTTGCGGTACATTGATTCGCTCACGGCGGGTGATTTTCTCGCAAACCAGCAGCAGAGCGCCGCGATGTACGCGATCCGCACGCGTTCCTCGCCCAAGAAGGAATCGGCCGATTCGAACCGCGCCGATCTCAATATCTATCCTGCGCCGCAACCGGTCACCGACCTCCAGGCTCAAGTTGCGCAGGCGGCAATCGCGCTCAGTTGGACCGCGCCGTCGGCCACTCTGACGGGCGAAGCGCCGCAAATCGCGGGCTATCGCCTGTATCGCGCCAATGCGCCGAATCCTGGGACGTCGCCAACATCAGCAAGCACTGGCGTAAGCTCGACCGGCGCGTCCGCTCCGGTTGCACCTGCAAACGCAGCGCCAGCGCCGCAACTGGTCGAAATCGGTGAGTCGCCCACCACCGTTTATGAGGACACCACAGCGCAGCGCAACAAAACCTACACCTACTCGGTCCGCAGCACCGTGCAGGTCCCGAGCAAGCTCCTCGAATCGGCCGACTCGAATCTGGCCACGGTCACCTTGAACGATGTCTATCCTCCCGGTACCCCGACCCAGCTTATCGCCACACCCGTTCCTGCCGAAAACGGCACGCCGGCCCACATTGATCTTTCCTGGGCGATAAATCCTGAAACCGACCTTGCCGGTTACAACGTCTATCGTAGCGAGCAGTCGGGCGAATCTGGAACGCGGTTGAATCCTCAGCCATTGCCAACGCCCACGTTTCGCGATATGAATGCTGTCCCCGGCCGGTCCTATTTCTACACAGTCACCGCGGTGGATCGTACGGGCAACGAAAGTGCTGCCAGTGCCGCCGTGCAAGGCGCACTGCCGGCCGAAAGCCAGGCGTCGCCATGAGCGAGTCTGAACCGACATCCCGGTCATCACCCGCGTCCGCCATGCGGGACGCCCTCGACACGAAACTTCGCCCGGCACTTATCGCGGGTGGCTATACCGGTGCGATGCTCACGGTCACAATGCTCGGTGCGCTCGTCCTCGCCAACCGGGTGCCGGCCCTTGAACCTTATGCCTTTGAGCGCAACGCGGGCGCTTCGGCGCTTTTCGGCATGCTCATGCTGGTTCCCGTGGTTCGCTTCCTCAATCGCCCTCGGAAAATGTTCCTCGCGTCGATGATTGGCTGGGGCATCCTGACGGCGGCTTACGATTTCGCCGGTCTCTATTTTCATAACCTTTTCAACGCGCTCCAGAGGACCCCTTTCGAGGTTCTCATCGAAGGCACGATCGCCTATGGTGTCCTCGCCGTTGCGGTTTGGGTAGGCGCGATGGTCCTTCACGCGCGACGCCATTCCCTCACTCCTGTGCGCCGGACGCGGCAACGCACGGTTTCCGGCAATCGATGAAGCTCTGCCGCTTTCTTGCTCCCGGTTCGTCCACCCCGCATTCAGGAATCGTCGAAGGCGATTCGATCGCCGAAATCCGCGGCGAAATATGGGCTGGCCGCGAACGCACGGGCCAGAGGTTTCCAGGCCACGCGGTCAAGTTCCTCGCGCCTTCCCTGCCCAGCAAAATCGTCTGCGTTGGCCGCAATTTCAAGGCGCACGCAACCGAGCTCGGCAACGAACTCCCGAAAGAGCCGATGATTTTCTTGAAGCCACCGTCGGCGGTGATCGCGCCGGGCGAAGCGATCGTCTTGCCGCCGGTTTCAAAGCGCGTTGATTACGAAGGTGAACTCGCGCTTGTCATCGGTCGCCAGTGCCGCCGCCTCGGCTCTTTGGACAACGTCAACGACTTCATCGCCGGCTACACCTGCCTTAACGACGTCACGCTCCGCGACCTGCAAAAGACCGACGGCCAGTGGTGGCGCGCGAAGGGTTTTGACACCTCCTGCCCTTTCGGCCCGGTCGTCGAAACCGAGCTTGATCCCGCCGCTACGATTGAAACGTTCGTGAATGGCTTTAGGAAACAGTCCGGTTGCATCTCAGACTTGATTTTTTCCGTGGATGTTATAATTCGATGGATCGCGCAGGTGATGACGCTCGAGCCCGGAGACGTGATTGCCATGGGGACTCCCGAGGGAGTCGGCCCGCTCGCCGCCCAAGACACCGTCGAAGTCGTGGTTTCCGGCATCGGAACGCTCCGCAACACCGTTGTCGCCGCGCAATAGCTCTCAGAAGGATAAACATCGTTGTTGAACAAATATCTCTCTGATTGGCACGAAGTGCTGCCTATGGCCGGCCTCGGAGTGCTTGCCGCCCTCGGCCTCTATTTTGTTTTCCGCAAAAAACCCGAAGATGCCGACGCTCTTGAACGGCAGCGCCGCGCCTATCTAAATCGCATTGGCCGAATCGTCGAAGGCCAGGTCGTCGAAGTCTCCGGTCAATCCGGAGTTCAGTCCTCTTCAGGCGGTTCTTCGGCGGTTGCGCTTGCGCCCTCTGGTCCCGCGCCAAAGTTGCTCTACTACGCCTACTCGATTTCCGGAGTCACATACGAAACGGCGCAGGACGTAACCGGCCTCGAAGAACAAGCGCACCTCAGCCGTGTCGTCGCCGGTCAGCACGCGAGCGTCAAATACGATCCGTCAAATCCCAGCAATTCCATCCTCCTCGCCGACGACTGGTCCGGCCTGCACTAGCCACCCTTCCGCGGATCGTCCAAATCTTTTCGGGCCCCTACCGAACTCCGCCGCCGCGCAATGCCTCTACTACAATGAAGCCGCGTGGCCACTTCAAAACAAGAGGCGCAATGGGTCCTCCGGGCCCAGTGCAACGACCGTGAAGCGCTTGAGCTACTGCTCCGCAGCGTGCAGCCCTCGCTCCATCGCTATCTGTTGCGGCTCGTCGGCGCCTCGTCTGCAGACGACGTGCTGCAGGACGTCTTGATCGTTGTCTGTCGAAAACTGAAATGGCTCGAAGTCCCGGAGTATTTTCGAGCGTGGGCCTATCGCGTAGCGAGCCGTGCCGCTTTCCGCCACCTGAAAAAGGAAAGGCGCTGGTCCGAACAGGTTCGTGATGAAGCGGTGCTCGAGGAGCTCGCTGCGCCTCGGTCGGTTGCCCCGCCGGAGCTTTTGCCCGAGTTGCTCAACACCGATCTCGTGTCACCGGCGAGCCGTGCGGTTTTGGCGCTGCATTTTCAGGAGGAGCTGTCTCTGCCGGAAGTCGCGGCCATTCTCGAAATTCCGTTGGGCACGGTCAAATCGCGCCTCGCATACGGTCTGGCCGTCCTTCGCAAAACACTCGATCCAAGGAGCGTCTAATGTCGCAAGATCCGGAAGCTGTGTTGCGCAAGTCACTCAATGAAGTCGACCGCAGTCAGAAATGGCAAATCGGCGGCCTCGTGATTTTTTTCTTTTTTTTCGTCGCTCATACCTTTGCGTTCATCGGTATGGTCCATCACGAGTCAGAAGCCTCGCCGATCACGCACCGCGCCGTCGCCATGGGCATTTTCTCAGACATGCTTTTGGTCATCGTCTGCGCCTTCGGCGTCACCATCTTCATGTCTCGCATGACCAAGAAGATTCTCAAGGCCATCGAGCTTTCCTCCAAGCCGTAATGCCCGGTAAACCGTAGGGGGCGCCGCCTTGCCAGCGCGCGCTGTGCGCAGGGCCAACGGCGCCCAGACACTCAGCGGAAGTGTTATGACGATGATCCCCGACGGTGAGAACAACCCGCCGGAGAAAGCCTTGTTTCGCGTCGAACAGGAAAGTCTCGATCAAGGCCGCACGTGGAACTGTCGCTCTACCTGCTCGGAATCATCAAAATTGACGGGCAGGAATACGAGCTGGGCTAGAAACGGACGCAGTAGAGATTGCGGATGGCGCAAGGCGAGCTATTTCTTCGGTGAATCATCCGGGAAAAGTATCTTGTCCAGCGTCACGCCGGAGTGAAATCGCAGCGCGAGTTCAAATTTGACCCAGTCGATCGAACCGAGATCTTCGTTATTTTTTCCTTCGGTGATGCGCGACTCCAAAATTTTCAGCTCGCCCGTTCCCAGCTGAATTTTCGCCGCCGCCGTTGCGATCGAGTCTTTATGCCCGGCCCAGTCCGACGAATAGACCACCGAATTCACCACCTCGTAGGCCGCCTGCGAATCTTCGGGCGTCTCAACAAACTGAAACACGCGCGGCGAGATTCCGACAGCCTCTCGGGCGGTAACGCCGTAGGAAGGGTTGAGGTACCGTTCGTTGTAAAAGTGATAGGGCGGCGTCGCGATCGCCGAATATTCCGCGTACCCTCCGGCGGGATTTTCCTTTGGCACAATTTCGATGTCCCAGCCGTTGCCAAATCCGGCTGGCGTCGGAACCAGACGAAAAATGAGTCCACCGCCGATATCGCGCACAAACGAATTCCCGGCCGTCACCTCGCCCGAAATCACCAGATCAGGCTTGCCTGAAGAAACCGGCGCCGGCAATTGAGCACTCGCGGCTGGCGCGGTTCCCGAACTTCTTCCGAAAATGATTGCGAGACAAAGCAGCCAGACCAACTTTCGACACGGCATACCCGCAATTATCCACCAATGAGCAGATTATCGGCGCCAAGAAACCGCCACGTGATGTCTGGCGGCCGGCTGGCGAGAACAATCACGCCGCTTTGGGAACAAAGAGCCATCTCGGTTCGTAGTTAAGATTGACTCGGGTTCGGGTGCGCCCGAGAGTAGGCGAGGGATCGCTTCGGTGAGATCGATTCAATGGAAATGGTGGCTGCTCGCCACACCTGTCGCCATGGTTCTCCTAGCGGCTCTCGGGTTTTTGATGGTTCGTACACTTGAAATGAAAATTGCTGAAAGTTTTAAGGCGCCGCAAATTGCGGAAAGGGAAACCAGGCCCGCGGCCGATTACGATTTTCGGTATGAGACGTTAGACGGCCAGACTCACCGGCTTTCCGAGCAGAGGGGCAAGGTGGTTTTCGCCAATTTCTGGGGAACCTGGTGCATCCGCTGCGTTGCCGGGATGCCGACGATCCAAAAGCTTTACGACACGCTTATAAACGATCCCGCCGTTGTCTTTGTGGTCGCCTCACGGCTCGATACGCCCGCTACGATCCGTTTGTACGCTAAATACGGACACTACAATCTGCCCTTTGACACGATCGAGGTTTCCGATATCCCCGCCGCCATGCAATTCAATCAGTATCCGACGACCTTTATTTCTGCGAAGGACGGTTCTCTGGCTGAAACGCAGGTGGGTGGAGCCGACTGGGCTGCTCCCTCGGTGAGCGAGGCCATTCGGCAACCGGGAGCTGAATAGGGGGTTCCAGTACGGGGCCGTCGATCAGAGCGGTTCTAGACAAGCCCTTCCAAGCTCAGCGGCAACCTCCGAATTCTCTTTCCGGTCGCCGCAAAAATCGCGTTGCAGACTGCCGGCGCAATCACCGGCACCGAACCCTCGCCGATTCCGCCCGGCGCATTATCGGTCGGCACGGTGTAAACCTCGATTTGCGGCATCTGGTTGATGCGCAACACGCGATAGTCGCTGAAATTGGATTGTTCAACGCGCCCGCGATTGATCGTGATCGCGCCTGTCATCGCGGCCGAAAGTCCATAAACGATCCCGCTCTCAAGCTGCTGCCGCACGATCATCGGATTCACGATCGGTCCGCAATCGCTCGAGCAAACCACCCGCAGCACGCGCACCTTTCCCTTGTCCATCGAAATCTCGGCGACGAGCGCGAAATAGCTGCCGATGTGATTCACCGCGGCGACACCCTGGAAGTGTCCTGCGGGAGCCTTGCCCCAATCGGCTTTTTCCGCGGCCAGGTTAAGCACGCCCAATAGGCGCGGCGAATTCGCCAGCAAACGCCGCCGCAGCTCGACCGGATCTTTTCCTCCCGCCGCAGCCAGCTCATCGAGGAAGCATTCGCAGAAAAACGTATTTTGTGAATAGCCGACCGACCGCCAGAACGAAGTCGGAATGCCCGCATTCGCCCTGCGCCAATCGACCATCACATTCGGAATAGCGTATTCAAAGGTCGAAAGACCCTCGACCGCCACTCCGTCCGGCCCGCTGCCTCCGCCAAAACTTGTATCGGTTGCGGTCCCGTTTCCAAACGAAGGGCAGGCCATATTCGCAACCAGCGCGCTGGGCCAGCCGTCGGCGTCCAAAGCGCCCGCAAATTTCACGTACGCCGCCGGACGATACGTGTCGTGCTGCATGTCGTCCTCGCGCGTCCAGGTCAGCTTGACCGGGGTGCCCGGCATTGCCTGTGCCACTTCCACCGTTTCGCGAACGTAATCGACCCCGCCGCGTCGCCCGAATCCGCCGCCCATGAACATCGTGTTGACCTTCACATTTTGCGGCGGCAATCCGGTGGTCTGCGCCGCGATGGCGCGCGACCCGGTTTGCATCTGCGTGGAGGCCCAAATCTCGCAGCTATCGGCTCGTACCACCGCCGTGCAATTCATCGGCTCCATCGAGGAGTGCGCAAGGTACGGCGCTTCGTACACCGCTTCAATTTTCTTGGTCGCGCCCGCCAGCGCCTGCTGCACGCTCCCCGCCGTCTTTGCGACGATGCCTTGCTGCTGGGCGCGCTCGGCAAAAAGCTGGCTGATCGCTGCGCTTGTCTGCGCCGCGTTCGGACCTTCGTCCCACTTGATCTCGAGCGCCTTGCGCCCCTCGATCGCAGACCAGGTATTGTCGGCGATCACGGCAACGCCGTTCGAAATCTGCACGACATTTTTCACGCCAGCCACTGCTTTGACCTTTGTCGCGTCAAAACTTGCGACTCGCCCGCCAAACACCGGGCACCGCTCGAGGACCGCGTATACGAGCCCCTGGGGCCGCGCGTCCAGACCAAATTTCGCCTGCCCGCAGATTTTGTCGCGCGTGTCGAGCCGTTTGGTCGCCTTCCCGATCAATCTGTATTGCGAGGGCTCTTTGAGCGGCACGCCCGAAGGTATCGGCAACGCCGCGGCGGCCTCGGCCAGGCTGCCGTAGCTCAGCCGTCCGCTCGGTCCGATCACGTAGCCGTTCTCGGTGTGCAATTGCGACGCCGCGACGCCCCACTTTTGCGCGGCCGCTTCGATCAGCATCGCCCGCGCCGTCGCGCCAACTGTGCGCAGCGGCGTCCAGGTCGAGCGAATGCTCGAGCTCCCGTAAACGCCCTGGTTCCCGTATACCGGATCGACCGGCGCAAACTCGGTGCGCACCTTTTGCCAATCGCAGTCGAGCTCTTCGGCGAGCAGCATCGCCAGAGACGTCACAGTGCCCTGTCCCATCTCGCCCTTGGTAATTTCAAACGTCACCGTCTCGTCCGGTGCGACGTGCAGATAGGCGTTGGGCTGCGGCTGAAATTGTGGTCCGCGCCCGCCGCGGCCCTGTGCCGCGCGAATGATTCCCCGGGGCCATGTGACGCTCAACACCAGCCCGGCCGCGCCAACGCTCGTCGTGCGCAAAAATGTTCGTCGGCTGAGGATCGTCGCGGTGCTCATGCTTTTGCTCCTTGCGCTTTCAGTTCCGCGGCACGATGAATCGCGCGCCGGATATCCTGATACGTTCCGCAACGGCAGATGTTCCCCATCATCAGCTCGTCGATGTCGGCGTCGCTCGGATCGGCCTTTTTCGAAAGCAAGTCGGCCGCGGCCATGATCTGCCCCGACTGACAATATCCACACTGCGGCACGTCCAGTTCGAGCCAGGCGCGCTGCACCGGATGGCTCACATCCGCCGAAAGGCCTTCGATCGTCGTTATGCTCTTGCTCTCCACGCTGGCAATCCGCGTCACGCATGAACGCGTCGCATTCCCGTTGATATGCACCGTGCACGCACCGCAAAGCGCCATGCCGCAGCCGAATTTCGTCCCGGTCATTCCGAGCGTGTCGCGCAGCACCCAAAGCAGCGGCATGTCGGGGCTCACGTCCACATTCTGCGTTTTGCCGTTCAGCGTAAATTTAATCGCGGCCATCGACTTCCTCCGTTACAGGATCCCTTGCCGTCGAGCGATTTCGACCGGTCGGTGACGCCGATTGTACTCCCAAATTGGCGGCCCCGCCTGAAGGCCGGGTGGGTCGTTCCACCCCAAAACAACCTCCTTGATCTCCCTATCCCACACTTGCTACGTTGCTCCCTCGATGCCAGATCACAATAAACGCGCCGACCGCCTCGCCGAACTGCGACGTCTAAACCGGGAAGCGGAAGCCGGAGGGGGACCTGAGCGCCGCGAGCGCGAGCGCAAAGCCGGCAAACTCAGCGCGCGCGAACGCATCGATCTTCTCCTGGACGAAAATTCGTTCGAGGAGCTCGACAAGTTCGTCCGCCATCAATCCAATGATTTCGGTATCGACGAGCAGCGCCCTGCGGGAGACGGCTTCGTCACCGGCTACGGGCGCATCGAAGGTCGCCTCGTCTACGTCTTTGCCCAGGACTTCACCGTCTTCGGTGGCTCGCTCTCTGAGGCCAATGCGCAAAAAATCACCAAAATCATGGACCTCGCCATGCGCGTCGGCGCGCCCGTCGTCGGGCTCAACGACTCGGGCGGCGCGCGCATTCAGGAGGGCGTGAAGTCCCTTGCCGGATACGCGGATATTTTCCTGCGCAACACGCTTTCGAGCGGCGTGATTCCGCAGATCAGCGCGATTCTCGGTCCCTGCGCGGGCGGCGCGGTTTATTCCCCTGCCATCACCGATTTCATTTTCATGACACGCGAGACGTCCTACATGTTCGTCACGGGTCCCGATGTGATCAAGACCGTCACCCATGAAGACGTCACCAAGCAGGAGCTTGGCGGCGCGATGACCCACAATTCAAAAAGCGGCGTGGCGCATTTCGTCGCCGAAGACGACGGCGAATGCCTCGCCATGATCCGCGAGCTCCTGAGCTACCTTCCCTCGAACAATCTCGACGATCCTCCGCGCCGCCAGTCGGGCGATCCCTGGGACCGCGCCGACGCGCAACTTGATTCGATCGTGCCTGAAGATCCGCAAAAACCTTACGACATGAAAGAAGTGATCCGCGCCGTTGCGGACGACGCCGAATTCTTCGAAGTCCACGAACACTTTGCACAAAACCTGGTCGTCGGCTTCGCGCGTTTCGAGGGGCGCCCGGTCGGGATCGTCGCCAATCAACCGGCCGTGCTTGCGGGCGTGCTCGATATCAATGCGTCGGTCAAAGGCGCCCGCTTCGTCCGTTTTTGTGATGCGTTCAACATTCCTCTGGTCACGTTTGAAGACGTGCCCGGTTTTCTCCCCGGCACGCAACAGGAATTCGGCGGGATCATTCGCCACGGCGCTAAATTGCTCTTCGCGTTCGCCGAGGCAACAGTTCCAAAAATCACGGTCATCACGCGCAAAGCGTACGGCGGCGCGTATTGCGTCATGTCCTCAAAGCACATCCGCACCGACATCAACTACGCCTGGCCAAGCGCCGAAATCGCCGTCATGGGACCTGAGGCCGCAGTCAACATCGTCTATCGCCGCGAAATCGAACAAGCAGCCGAAGCCCAGCGCGAGAAATTGCGCTCAGAAAAGGTCGAAGACTTCCGGGAACGCTTCGCCAATCCTTTCGTCGCAGCCGAGCGCGGCTATATCGACGCCGTAATAGAACCGTCCCAAACGCGTGCCAAAGTGATCATCGCGCTGCGATCCCTTGAAAACAAAAGCGATACGAATCCGCGCAAAAAACACGGCAACATCCCTTTATGAAATCTTTATAAGTTTTTAACAACGGGCCCTTCGAGACCATAGATTTTCCCCGGCGATTCAAGTAGCCTGTGGGCGATCAATCCGGTATTGCCACTACAGGGGAAATCCGAATTTCGGGATGCAACTGCCATTTTCCAGACCTAAGCCCGCGCGTAAAAATCTGGCTGACTTGCTTGACGATCTGATCACGCAACACAGCCTGCTGAAGCATCCGTTCTATCGCGCCTGGTCCGAAGGAACTCTTCCGAAAGAAGCTTTGCAACGTTACGCCGCGCAGTATTACCAGCACGTACTCGCCTTTCCGGAAAATCTTCGCCAGCTTGCCGGACGCACCGGCGGCCACCTCGGAAATCTGATTCAGGAGAATTTGGACGAAGAGCTCGATCCGGTTTTGCCGCATCCGGCGCTCTGGCGTCAGTTTGCCCAGGCGGTCGGAGTGGATCAGAAGGACCTTATTGAGGCGCATCCGCTGCCTGGAATCTGCGTACTGCTCGATGCCTATGATGAAATCGCTTCACAGGGCACCATGGCGCAGGCTGTCGCCGCGTTCTACGTCTACGAAGCACAGGTTCCCGAAACGGCTTCGCAGAAAAAATCCGGCCTGGCGAGGTTTTACAACATCACTGACCCGGCGGCCATCGCCTATTTTACGGTTCATGAAGAGGCAGATGTCCGCCATCGCTCCGCGTGGCGCGGCTGGCTCGCCGAACAAAGCGACGAAGATTCTTTTGGCGTGATGTGCGCCGCCGAACGCAGCCTGAAGGCTCTTTGGGGGGCTCTGGACGCCATCTACCCCGAAGGTTGCTCGAAGAACTAATTCCAGCCGTCAAATTAGAAAACGCCGATTCCCGTCATCGGGGATCGGCGTTTTGTTCTCGGAGGCGTTCATTTGCCTGGCGGCAGCACGCCAGCCCGGCGCGTAAGGCTTGGTAGGCAATCAGGAGAGGTCGGGCGCAAAACCGCTGCGCCGCTTCACCGGCGGCAGGTGGTCGCCCTACTTCCTTTTAATAATCTGCAACCCGTTGTGCCCGGCAACCACCGCTTCCCAAACGAAACCCAAAAACAATCCATGCTCCACGGCACCGGTCACGTGATCCAAATGATGCGCCACTTCCTTGGGATTGGCCATCGGACCAAACGCGCAATCGATGATGAAGTTTCCGCCGTCGGTCACAAACGGCTTCCCGTCCTTGGCAATGCGCAAGACGGGCTTGGACCCGAGCGCCGCTAATCTTTTTTGCGTTACTTCCCAGCCAAACTGCACCACCTCGACCGGCACGGCAAATCGCGAGCCGAGCCGTTCCACCAATTTGGATTCGTCCCCGATCACCGCCATCCGCTTGCTTGCGGACGCGACCATTTTCTCGCGCAGAAGCGCGCCGCCGTGGCCTTTGATCAGGTAGAGTGTGCCGAGCTCGATCTCGTCGGCGCCGTCGACGGCCAGGTCGATTTCGGTGCGCTCTGCAAACGATGTTAGCGGAATCTTCAGCCCGCGCGCGACATGCTCGGTCTGCTCGGAGCTCGGAATGCCGACAATTTGCAGACTCTCCCGCTCGATTCTTCGCGCAAGCGCAGCCACGAATTGCAACGCCGTCGAACCCGACCCGAGCCCCACGACCATCCCCGGTTCGACCAGCTTCGCCGCCGCTTCGCCCACATCCTTCTTCCACTGATCAAGCTGTGCCGTTGTCGCACTTGCAGACACGTTCTGTTCTCCCGAGCGATGAACGCGCCATCATATCGGCTTGCCCGCCGGTTTGCAAAACGGTTTCGAGCGAAGCGCGTAATGGTCCCGGAATCTCCACAAATCTCAGGATTTCCGCGACTTCCACGCCCGGCCGCTTTTAATCGATGGTGCCGAATCTGCCAGCCGCACCCGCAAAGGGATTGCGCTTTCAAATCGCGGCTCTAGGCCGGTTCTATTGCTCTGTCCGCCCGAGCATCGCCAAGCTACCCTCATGCTAGAATCGCGGCCTCCGATGATCGGCGAAGGAAGAAAGAAAATGGAATGTTCAAAAAAATTCTGATCGCCAATCGGGGAGAGATCGCCGTGCGCGTTCTTCGCGCGCTCCGGGAAATGAACGTGCCCGCTGTCGCCGTCTTTAGTGAAGCGGATCGCGCTTCCCTCCATGTTCGTCTCGCTGACCAAGCCTATGCGATCGGCCCGGCTGCCTCGCGCGAAAGCTATCTCTCGGTCGACAAAATCATCTCCGCGGCGAAAAAAGCCGGCTGTGACGCGATCCATCCCGGCTATGGCTTTCTCGCCGAAAATGCGGCCTTCGCGCGCGCCTGCAAAGCGGCAAACATCACATTCATCGGGCCAACCGCCGAAGCAATGGAGCGTCTCGGATCAAAAACTGCGGCGCGGCAGCTGGCCAGTCAAGTCGGCGCTCCGACAGTTACCGGCACGCTCGACCCGCTCGCAAGTGCGGACCAGGCTCTGGCTGCGGCAAGAAAAGCCGGCTTTCCCGCAGTCCTCAAAGCCGTAGCGGGCGGGGGCGGAAAAGGAATGCGCACCGTCGGCGGCGAAGGCGAAGTGGCCGCCGCGTTTCGCGACGCCTCGTCCGAAGCGCTGAACGCCTTCGGCGATGGGCGCCTCTTCCTTGAAAAATATCTTCTCCGTCCGCGCCACATCGAAATCCAGGTCCTCGGCGATGAGCACGGCAACATGGTCTATCTTGGCGAACGCGAATGTTCCGTCCAGCGCCGCCACCAGAAAGTGATCGAAGAAGCGCCTTCGCCGGGGATGACGCTCGAACTGCGCCGTGCGATGGGTGAGGCGGCCGTCCGAATCGCGCGCGCAGGGGGATACACGAACGCCGGCACGGTCGAGTTCCTTGTCGACGCGGAACGGAAATTTTATTTCCTCGAAATGAACACGCGGTTGCAGGTCGAGCATCCGGTCACTGAAATGGTCACGTCGCTCGACCTGGTCAAGCTGCAGATCCGAATCGCAGCGGGCGAAAAACTTCCGTTCACACAGAAAGACGTCGTGCTCGGCGGCCACGCCATCGAATGTCGCCTCTACGCCGAAGATCCCGACAGCGGATTCCTGCCGTCGCCTGGAAAGATTCGCGAATATCGGGCGCCCGGCGGTCCCGGCATTCGCGTCGATGACGGCGTCTATAGCGGATTCACGGTCCCGAACCAATACGATCCGATGCTCGGCAAACTGATCGCTTGGGGCAGTGATCGCGCCGAAGCGATCGCCAGACTCCGCCGGGCCGTCGCGGAAACCGAGGCCACCGGCATCAAGACGAATCTCGGTCTATTTGCCCAAATTCTCGAGACTGACGATTTCGTGCGCGGCGAAATCTACACGCGCTGGCTCGACGAGTGGCTTTCAAAGAACAGCGAAAGGCGCACCGGAGACCTGGCGGCCAAAGCTGATCTTTCGCTCGACCAGAAGGCAGTGCTCATCGCGGCCGCGCTCGGCCACCTAAGTCAGCAAACTCGGGCGAGCGAAATGCAGAATCAGGTGGGCGCGACTGACTCGCGTTGGAAAATCGAGGGCCGCCGCGAACTTGTCGATCGCGAACCGCGGCGGCCAGCAAAATGAAACTCGAAATTGAACTCGGCGCGCACACACACTCGGTCGAACTACCCCGGCTAGATTTTTCCAGCGGCCGCCAGAATCTCGACTGCACAATCGACGGCAAAGTCGTCGCGGCGGATGCCGCCGAAATAGGCTACGGGATCTACTCCATTCTGATCGACGGGCGATCTGTTGAAGTTCACATCGAAAAAGTCCGCGACAGCATGCGCATTTCGGTCGGTGGCAGGGACTATGTGGCGACCGTCCGCGATCCCCGCAAATGGCAACGCAATCACCGCGCAGCGTCCGCGTCCGAAGGGCGTCAAAGCATTGCTGCGCCCATGCCCGGACGAGTGGTTCGGGTCCTGGTGAAAGCCGGCGAATCGGTCCAGGCAGGGCAAGGCATTGCGGTTGTCGAGGCAATGAAGATGCAGAACGAAGTCCGATCGCCAAAAGGCGGGAAGGTCGATCGTCTGGCTGTCAGCGAAGGTCAGACGGTAAACGCAGGCGACACCATCGCCGTGATCGGGTGAGGCGCTCGAACAGGGGTCAGTTGCCAGCGGGCAATTTGCCGGCCGACTCGAGGATTTGCAGCGCGAGATAGTTTGTCACGTGTGCTTCGTCGCGCGCTTCGATCAGGTACGCAGACCGGAGGAGCTGTTCCTGGCGGCTGCGCAGTGCGTCGCGAATCGCCTGCTGTACTTGCGGATCGGAGAGTTGGCGGTCGCCGGCTGGTTCTTTGGCGATCAGCTTGAGGATGCTGTAAGCGCCGTCCGGTGTTTGAACCGGGTTGCTGATTTCGCCCGGCTTCATCGCAAGAACCGCGCGCTTCAGTGCCGGGTCGGATTTGTTGAGCGACGATTCACCGACGAACCCGATGTCGCCGCCGGTCGAAGCGCTGGTATCTTCCGAGTAGTCCATGGCGAGTTCGGAAAAATCGGTGCCGGTCTCAAGCTGCTTTTCGAGCATCACGATTTTGCGGCCGGCTTCGGTTTCGTTGGCAGCCTTGTCGTTTTTCCGATTGCGGACATTTGGATCCGCATGCGGCGTCACCACGATGCGCGCGACGTGATACTGCGTCTCGGGCAGATTGAACTGCGCGCGATTCGCGTTGTAGAAGTTGGTGATGTCCTGATCGGTGATGGAGATTTTGGCGACCACCTCACGGTTCAGGAGCTTGTCGATCGAAATCTCGCGCCGAATCTCGCTCTTCAGATCGTCAACGGTGAGCCCGGCGTCCTTCAGTTTTTTCTGGAATTCCTCTTCGGTGGCCGAGCCCTTCGATTCGGTGAACTTGTCCTCGACTTCCGCATCACTTGCAACCAGGTTCGCTTTCGTGGCTCGGTCGAGCATGATGTCACTGTTAACCAGCTCGTCGAGAATACTCAGCTTGAGCGAGAGCGTTTCTTCTTGCGAAGGAGCGGGACCGTCCGCGTTGACCCGAGTGCGATACACCTTCTCGACGTCGTCGCGCATGATCTGCTTGTTGTCGACGACCGCCCACACGCCGGGCCCGGGCGCGGCTTGCCGATTGCAGGAGGCCGCATACGATGCCAAAACCAATCCTGCCAACAGCAGAAATTTGGGCTTCAACGAAGGACCCCTTCCGGGAGGGCCGTCTTCAGGCGGCTTTCTTGACGCGGCCCGCGCGGATGCACGCGGTGCAAACGCGGACCTTCTTGCGAACACCGTCGACGACGGCTTTGACGCGGCGCAGG
>DATMLZ010000120.1:0-2158 GCA_035569955.1 Candidatus Acidiferrum sp. | reverse complement strand
CGAGGGCAATTTTATCGTATTCGAACTCGCGGGCAGAATCCGAATATCGGAGCACTTGTTTGCGGCCGGGATAGGTGACCTTTGCCTGGCTGAGTTTCGCCGCTTCGCGAACTTTTCCGCCGCGCTCGACCTCGACCAATTTGTACACGAGATTCAGATGCGGAGCGTCACCCGGCGTTGCGAGGGCGGTGCCGACGCCGAATGCGTCGATGGCTGCGCCGGCCTTCAGCAAATGCGCGATCTTGAATTCATCGAGGTCGCCCGAGGCGAAAATCTTCACGTCCGTCCAGCCAGCGCGATCGAGCTCGCGCCGCACCCATTGGCTGTCTTTTACGAGGTCGCCGCTGTCGAGCCGGACGCCGCTTGGCTTTCGTGCCATGGCGATGATGCTTTTCACGGCGTTGCGAACATCGTACGTATCGAGAAGCAGAACGGCGCCTTCGGGGAAGGCGTCCAGAAAATGCCTGAATGCCTCGCTTTCGGTTTCGTGGGCCATGACCCAGGAGTGCGCCTGCGTGCCGTACACGTTCATTCCGAACTGATGCCCGGCAAGGACGTTCGACGATCCCGCGCAACCGCCGATTGCGGCAGCGCGCGCGGCCCAAAGGCTCGAGACGGGTCCGTGAGCGCGGCGCGCGCCGAATTCAACGACTTGGTGGCCGGCGGCCGCTGTGACGACACGCGCCGCTTTGCTCGCGATCATTGTTTGATAGCTCAGCGTCGCGAGCAGGTAGGTCTCCATGATCTGCCCTTCGATGATGGGAGCGGTGACGCGCAGCATCGGCTCGCCGGGAAAAACAAGGGAGCCTTCGGGCACGGCCCAAACGTCGCCGGTGAAACGGAATTTCGCCAGGTAGTGGAAGAAGTCGTCGCGGATATTGCGGAAGATCGGATGACTGCGCAGATAGTCGATTTCCTCGGGAGTGAAATCGACATTCTCAAGAAAGTCCAGGGCCTGTTCGAGACCGGCGGCGACAAGATAATTGCGCTGTCGCGGCAGGTTGCGGACGAAGAGTTCGAAGGTGGCGCAAGCGTCGAAGCGGGTCTGGAGGTAGCCCGCCGCCATGGTCAGCTCGTAAAGATCGGTTAAGAGGCCCGAGTGTTCACGCATTTGGTTGTCTTGGCCGTGAATGGCAACTCGCTAGCGGTCGCGCCGCAATGTGAGTCCGCCGTCAACGAGAAGCGTTTGCCCCGTGATGTAATTGTCGGGCTCGAGAAAAAACCGCACCGCGCGCGCAATATCCTCTGGGCGGCCGAACCGAGGGATCGCGCCGGCGTCGATGTACCGATCGTACTTTCCCGAATGGATGCTCGCGGCAGCCATTCCGGTAATCGTCGCTCCGGGCGCTATCACGTTCACGCGAACACTGTTCCATTGCTGCGCCAGGATTCGCGCCGCATGGACCTGAGCCGCCTTCGGCGCAGCGTAGTTCAGGCTCGACGGGAATGCCGCGATAGCCTGCATCGTGGCAAGCAAGACGAGGCTGCCGCCAGTCTTCGCGGCCTCCATGGTGCTGCCCAAGTCTTTCGCAAGCAACACCGGGCCGACGTAATTGGATTCGAGAGAAGCCACAACGGACTCACGGTCGAGGTCCTGAAACGGGACTCTAGCCGGATCGCCCGAAAAAATGGCAGCACCGGAGAGAGGCGTCCCAAAGCGCTCTGCTGCTTCGAGATAGCTCCGCCGAACGGTTGCGTCGCAAAGATCGCCTTCGACCAAGGTCAGCTTGCGGCCAAATTCCCGCTCGATGGCGTCGCTAAGGCGTTGGGCGCGACCCCGATCACGGTGGTAGCCGACAACGAGATTCACGCCCTCGCGAGCAAGCAGCGCGACTGTGGCCGAACCGAGGCCGCCGGTGCCCCCCGCAACGACGACGGTTCTGCGCGCGAGCGTTTTCTCGGGGAACTCGAAGCGAAACTCTCGATAAGCGGCCGCCCGAGCCTCATCCCAATGGGGCGAGGTCATCGTTCCTCTTGTTTCCTGGATTTTCTCTGAGGTTCCGGACCGAAACCGAACGCCGCGAAGGCCGGCGGCTGAAAAGACAAAACCCCCAAGCCCCCGGCCCGCTTTGAAGACAGGCCGCGCCTGGGGGTTTTGCCGAAAGTCTCTGCGCCGGAATCTACTTCAGCACGGCGTCTTTGAAAGCCTTGGCCGCGC
>DATMLZ010000119.1:0-2661 GCA_035569955.1 Candidatus Acidiferrum sp. | reverse complement strand
GCATTCAATCTGCAGATCACGCTCTGGCTTTGGTTTACGGTGCTGTTTGCCAATTTCGCGGAGGCCATGGCCGAGGGGCGCGGCAAAGCGCAAGCCGATACCCTGCGCAAAGCCAGGTCTGAAACCGTAGCCAAGCGCCTGCTGGCGAACGGCTCGACAGAAAGTGTGCCGAGTGCGAAGCTGCGTTCGGGCGATGTCGTAATGGTGAGCGCGAGCGAACTCGTCCCGGGAGATGGCGAAGTCATCGAGGGTGTTGCTTCGGTGGACGAGTCCGCGATCACGGGGGAATCCGCGCCGGTGATTCGCGAAGCTGGAGGAGACCGGTCGGCGGTCACCGGCGGCACGCGCGTGCTTTCCGATGTGATCAAGGTTCGCATCACTTCGAATCCCGGCGAAACCTTTCTCGACAGAATGATCGCTTTGGTCGAGGGCGCCGAGCGGCAGAAGACTCCGAACGAAATCGCGCTCAATATTCTTCTGGCTGGACTGACCATCATTTTTCTGCTGGCTGTCGTGACGCTGCAGCCTTTCGCAATTTACTCGGGATCGCCGCAGACGGTATTTGTGCTGGTCTCTCTGCTGGTCTGCCTGATTCCGACCACGATTGGCGGCCTGCTCTCCGCCATCGGCATTGCCGGCATGGACCGCCTGGTGCAGCACAACGTGCTGGCGATGTCCGGGCGCGCCGTGGAAGCGGCCGGGGACGTGAACACCTTGTTGCTCGATAAGACCGGAACGATCACGCTCGGAAACCGGCAGGCAGCGGAGTTCATCCCGGCACCCGGCATTACCACGGCTGAGATGGCCGATGCGGCTCAACTCTCGTCGCTCGCCGACGAGACGCCCGAAGGCCGCTCGATTGTTGTGCTCGCGAAAGAGCAATACAGCCTGCGCGGCCGTGAACTGGCCTCGCACGAAGCAGTATTCGTCCCCTTCACCGCGCAAACGCGCATGTCGGGCGTGAACCTGGACGGCCGCGAGATTCGCAAAGGCTCGGTCGACGCCATCATCAAATATCTGAATCAGTTCGGCACATCGCTGCCGCGCGAAATTCAGGCGAGCGTGGAGCAGATAGCGCGCTCCGGAGGAACTCCGCTGGTGGTCGCGGAGAATCAGCGGGCGCTGGGCGTGATCTACCTGAAGGACATCGTCAAAGGCGGTATGCGCGAGCGCTTCAGTCAACTGCGCGCCATGGGCATCAAGACGGTCATGATCACAGGCGACAATCCGCTGACGGCGGCGGCGATCGCGCGCGAGGCGGGCGTGGACGATTTTCTAGCAGAGGCGACTCCGAAAGACAAGATGGACTTGATTCGTCGCGAGCAGGGTGACGGCAAACTGGTTGCCATGACCGGCGACGGCACGAATGACGCTCCCGCTCTGGCTCAGGCCGACGTGGGCGTGGCCATGAATACCGGCACGCAAGCGGCGAAAGAGGCCGGAAACATGGTCGACCTGGATTCGAATCCCACCAAGCTCATCGAGGTAGTGGCGATCGGCAAACAGTTGCTGATGACGCGCGGGGCGCTCACCACGTTCTCGATTGCGAACGATGTGGCCAAGTATTTCGCGATCATTCCGGCGATGTTTGCCGGAACATTTCCCGTGCTGAATGCGCTGAACGTCATGCGGCTGCAGACGCCGCAGTCGGCAGTACTTTCCGCAGTCATTTTTAACGCGCTCATCATCGTTGCCCTGATTCCGCTGGCGCTGCGAGGGGTCGCGTACAAAGCGATGAGTGCCGAATCTCTGCTGCGGCAGAACCTGCTGGTGTATGGCTTCGGCGGCTTGGTCGTCCCATTCATTGGCATCAAGCTGATTGACATGTTGATCACAGGCATCCGGCTGGTATAGGAAGACAATGAAAAACAATCTGATCACAGCTGTACTGATGACGATCGCGACGACGGTCCTGCTGGGAATTCTGTATCCCTTGCTGGTGACCGGACTCGCGCAACTGATCTTCCCCAAGCAGGCCAACGGCCAGCTGATCAAGGGGAACGATGGAGTGGTAGTCGGGTCGCGGCTGATCGGGCAGCCATTTTCGGGGCCGGGCTATTTTCATTCGCGGCCATCCGCCGCGGGCGCTGCGGGCTACGATCCGAGCGCCTCGGGCGGCTCCAATCTCGGTCCGACCAACGCGCAGTTGATGGCTCGCGTCAGCGGAGATGTCGCCAAGCTGCAAGCCGAGAATCCCGGCGTTCCCATCCCTGTCGATCTGGTTACGACATCGGGTTCGGGACTCGATCCGGATATCTCGCCGGCGGCCGCCGAGTTTCAGATTCGCCGCGTAGCTTCGGAGCGCAAGATTCCAGAAGCCGAAGTCGCGCGCCTGGTGCTTGAGAACTCTGAGAACCGGCAATGGGGATTCCTGGGCGAGCCACGCGTGCACGTGCTCGAACTGAATATTGCGCTCGATGCGCGGCAGGGGCGAAGGCGCTAGGAACTCGCTTCAAAATCCTGTCCGAAGTCGGATACGAGCGACCCTTTCCTAAAATGTCACCCGAGCAAAGCGAGATCGGATGACAATTCACTGCACGTCCGACACTTTTCCGTTGAGAAACGTCACCTTGAGGTCCTTGTAAATAAAAATCTGCTTGGAGCCAAAATTCACGATCTTGTCCGGCTGGCCGAGCGCGGCTTTTACTTGATCGGGGCTTT
>DATMLZ010000118.1:0-36322 GCA_035569955.1 Candidatus Acidiferrum sp. | reverse complement strand
CAGCGCGCTGACCCTGCCACCGCCGAGCCCCTCCGCGCGTCCGTAGGTCTCTTTGATCTGACCGCCGCTGAAATACGCGACTCCACCTCCATCAAATCCAAGCCACAGCCCGCCCGTCGAGCGATCAGCCGCCAAAGACTGCGCACCGTCTTTGTGCCCGATGCTGGCCCAAGAAATTTGCTGAACAATTCCGTCCTTTGATAACCGTAGGAGACCTTGGTCGTCATTCGCGATCCAGAGATTCCCTTGCGTGTCCCGGGCGACCGAAGATACAGTTCCCCCTGGAACGTCCCTCATCGACACAAACCGGCCATTCTCCATGTAGCCGAACGCGTACGGCGTCGATACCAAGATTCGGCCAGTATTGTCCGCAAAAACGGACACAGACACATGGTCACGCAAACCACGACTGGCCACGTAGCGCACAGGTAACCATACAGACCTAGATTCTGATCTGTGATCGTCGGCTCTGCCGTAGATCGTCACTTCTCCATGATTCAACATCCTCAAGCCATCATTGGTGCCCATCCATATACTTCCATCTCTGCCCGCCACCACAGAGCCATGTCCGGGGATGGTTCCAAAGCCCTCGTGTCGGGCGTACGTCGTGACCGCGTAGTTGCGAAAACGATCGAGCCCGCCCAAGGTGGCGACCCAAACATCACCTTCGCGATCTTCGAAGAGCGAGGTAACAAGATCGCCGGAGAGTCCGTCAGCCTGCGAAAATACGTCGGCGCGTCCCTGGCGGAGATGCACAACACCGGCTCCATCGGTTCCAATCCAGACGCCGCCATCGCGGTCGCGGAGAAGGGTTACCCCATCGACGTTGCGTGCCAGTGCGGGATACGGATGCTGCGTTTCCAGGTTACCGCCCATGAATCGCGCGAGCCTTCCCGGCAAAGGAATCAAAAGCGTTCCATCGCCGTCCTCACTCAGGTCAGGCGCCACGGCCGTCGCAAATGGCATGTGATAGAACCTGGGGGACCCGGGCCTCCATCGCCAAACTCCATCACGCGCCACCGCCCAGAGCACGCCGTGGCTATCTTCATACAGGGAACTCACTCCCTTAGCGAGGGCGCCGTCCGATCCATGACAATCAACCTTTGTTCCATCGATCGCGCACAGCTTTCCAGGCGACGCCAACGAGTAGCTGCCGACCCAAACCGTTCCGTTGCGATCCTCGAGAATCGAACCGATAACCAAACCAGCGAGGTCCATGTACTGAGTGAGTTTGGCATCTCTCCAGCTCGCCAAGCCTGAAATTGTGCCGATCCAGACAGTGCCGTCGCGGGCGACATGGAGGCGCACGATAAAATTGCTGGGAAGTTGCTGGCCATTCGACGGTGGCAGCCAACGCTCGACACGGACACCGTCGAACCGAAACAACCCGAAGCCGGTGCCCAGCCATATGTAGCCGTCTGGCGTCTGCGCAATCGCCCTGATGTAGCCTTGCGTGAAACCCTCGCGAACCTGCCACGCCGTGTGAGCGTATTGACTCACGTCAAGTGAAGGGTCTAAGGCAAGTGCGGATGGAGACACGAGCAATAGGCTTAACGCGCCGACAATGAAAGCCGCGATTCTGATTCGTGTTTTGCCGTACTCTGGCATCATTGGCACCGCATTCCAGTGCGATCACCGTTTCAAGTGTAGATGCGCATTGCTCCCAAAGAATATATAATTCTCCAATTCCGAATTAGAAGCTGAACTTCAGAGCAAGCTGAATCTGGCGTGAAGTACCGGCACCCAAAGTGCTTCCGAGCGTGTTGAAGATTTTTCCGAATCCCGGAGTGCCGAACGTGGTGTCCGGCTGAGCGAACACCGGATGGTTGAAGATGTTGAAAAACTCAGCCCGGAATTCCAGGTTGCGGCTTTGGGCGAGACTCGTTTCCTTGAGTATCGAGAAATCCGCGTCGCGGAAATTCGGACCGTAGATGATGTCGCGGCCGCAATTCCCGAATGTTCCTGCTGGCGGCATCGAAAAGGCCGCGGGATTCAGCCAGTCCGTGATGCTCTTCGGGCTGGCGTAAGGATCCATGCCGGGGATGCAATTCGGCCGTTGGTTGATGAAATCGCCGTTCCCGAATGTGTTCGTCCCGATGTAGACGGTATTGGCGACGCCAGACCGCACAATTCCGAGTGTCGACACCCTCCAGCCCGAGAACAGCTTGCTGCCGATGCCCGAGCTAAGGAACCGATGGCCCTTCCCGAGCGGCACATCATACAGGAGGTTGAAGGCAAAGTTGTGGCGGACATCGCCGGAACCGTTCCCCCTCTCGGCCGGTATGTTGTTGATGTTCTGAGGGTCGGACGCACCAGCCGCTGGATCCTCCACATCGTCAATCGCGTGGGCGAATGTGTAGTTTGCTTGGACGCTCAAACCAGCCTTGCCAGCGCGACGAATAAAAGATAGCTGCAGAGCGTTATAAGAGCTTAAGCCCGAGTTGGTCTGGAGGGTGATGTTGCCGAAGCTCGGATTCGGACGAACGCCGAGCGTGGGATTGATGTAGTTGATGCCCTCTTCGCGCAACAGATTCACACCATGGTTGCCGACGTAGGCGACCTGGAAGGAAATATTTTGCGAGAATTGATCCGCGACACTCAGGTTCCACTGACTCGCGTAGGTGTCCGGCTTGTGCCACGGGAAGCCGTACACGTTCGGAAGCGGAGGTGTGGCTGCCTGCGAGAGATATGAATCATAAGGATAGGACAGGTTCGGAATCTGCTGCTGTAAAAGCGTGATGTTGCCCGGCACGGTGTTTCCGGGAACATAATACGAGCCGAAGCCCACGGGATAATCCTGGAAGTAAATTCCATAGCCGCTGCGGATCACGAGGCATTGCGTTGGGGACCAAGCGATGCCCACCCGCGGAGCGAAGTCTTTGTTGTTGACCGCAAAGTACGGATCGCCTGGAGGCCCGAGTGCGCCGGTGCGCGTGTCGTAGGGCCGAGTGGCGTAGCGCGAGTCGTGAGGAACGGTTTCAATGTCGTAGCGGAGACCGAGGTCCAAGGACAGAGTCGGCAGCACTTGGAACTTATCGTTGACGAAAAGACCCATTTGCGTCGCGCGCACACCGTTGCCAGGAGTGGCGTTCACGATGGTGACGGTCGAAAGCTGGTCGTTGACGAAAGCTTGCGGTGAGTTGAACTGCATCGTTGGGCTTGCAGTGCTGTTGGCGTTGACCCAGATGCGGTAGATGGTGCCGCCCCAAATCAGGACATGACGTCCTTTCACCTTGCTCATGGTGTCGCCGTACTGGAAGCTGGTGTTGTTTTCAAGGGAGCTGCCCAGCGTTCCCGGGATTACGCTGTAGCCTACCACCATGGTCAGTGGCAACGGCTCCGCCTGATCGATCTGGCTGGCCCAGCGCTGCATGCCGGCGAGGAAGTCATTCATCATGCCTGCGCTGAAGACATGCTCCGCGTGAATGGCAACATTCGTTGTGCGCACGGGAACGATCTGGTGGTCATCCAGGCCCAATGCAGCTGGATCAATACCAAGGAGCGGCCCGCGAACGTCGGAGTCGTTCACATTGGCGCGCACGAATGCGGAATCACGAGTGCCGAATACCCGATCAAGGCGGATAGACACGGTGTCTTCACGCACATCCAACACCTGCGTGGTTGTGTAGTTGTCGGTGAACTGATCGGTACCGGCATAGGTGCCGATAGGAAACATATTCAGAATCGGCACGAGTTGAGGAGAAGTCGATTCAACTTCGCCACGCTCGAGCGCGCTCGGAACCGTGCCGGAGCCAGTGATGGCGATGCGTTGGCGCGATCCTTCGTAGTTTAGGAAAAAGAAGGTCTTTTTCTTTCGGATTGGGCCGCCGATGTTGCCGCCGAAATCATTAAAGCGAAGTTCGGGAGCGGCGCCCGTTGTCGCGAAAAAGTTCCGTGCATCGAGAATGTTGTTGCGGAAGTAGTCGTACACCGTTCCGTGAAAATCATTCGTTCCAGATTTGGTGGCGATGTTGATATAGGAGCCTGCAGCGCGGCCGTATTCCACGCTGTAGTCACTGGTCTGCACGTTGAATTGCTCGATAGTGTCCAAACTGCCGGTAAGCAATCGGGCGCCGCGCTCGAAACCATTGGCCATATACGGGAGGTCGACGCGCGACGCATCAATGCCGTCGATCGAGAACTGGTTGTGAACGGAGTGTAGGCCGTCGAAGGTCAGGTCGGCGATGGAGTTGCTACGCAAAATGGCGCCAGGAGTGAGTAAGCTGAAACGAGCGTAGTCGCGGCCGTTGATCGGTAGTTCGCCGACTTCCTGATTGTTGAGGACAGTGCCGGTGCTGGCGTCAGCTTTATCGATTATGGGCGCCTCGGACGTGACAACCACCTCCTGTTTCATGGAGCCGACCATCAGCGTTAAATTCAATGTGACGGTCGTCGCCACGTTTAGCGTGACACCCGTTTGCTTTAGTTGCTGGAAGCCTTCGTGTGCCGCAGTGATGCTGTACGTTCCCACGAGAAGGTTCGTTAATGCGTAGTACCCTTGGCTATCGGTTTGTACCGTGCGAACGGCGCCGGTCGCGCTGCTCGTGGCTGTAACGGCAGCGTTGGGAATGACGGCCTTAGATGGATCCAGTACTTGCCCGGTAATTTCTCCCGCGGTTTGTGCCTGCGCATGAGCTGCCGGTATTGCGAGAACGAGAGACCACAGGATTGAAGCTAAGGCTACAAGCATTGAAGTGAAGACGCCCCTACCTCGAAGAAAAACCGGTGCATTCCCTTTCCCCCTTGAGACACCTTCGGCAGACAAACCTAACAATCTCGGTACTGTGCTTCGCGCGCCAGAACTTCGGAGCCAGTTAAATTCCCTGAAGCGACACCTCTGGGAAACGGGCATTAAATTCTGGAACATAAGTTGGATCTGACTGGAGTGCTCGCAGGAGGCCGGAACATTGGATACGATCCTGCGCGGTCGGCACAAGAGCGCGGGGCGGGCAAACTCGAGTTCCGGCGGCGAAGCCTGCGTCTTCGCCCAAAGTCTCTAAGTAAGCCGCCGGTCGAAGGCAACTATCTACCGGCACCTTAGCGTTGTCAAGCAGCACCCCCCCAGCCCGCGGGCGCACGACCGATCGCATCAGGGGAATACACGACATCCTCTGTCGAAATAATGACATCCGTCGCTAGCTCAACAGTTACGGCGAGTCCCCTCAATCACCTGCCCGTACCAAATACACACGAAATGATAGACGGCTGTTAGTTGTTTGAGATTTGCCTTGGGGCGAGTCCGGATATTCGAATGGCCACATGTGTGCATTCAATACAATCCGGATGGGTCGCAAGACCGACCTGCTCCTGGAGATGAGATGCGAAGGAGATTGATGATGTCGAACGTATCCACAACAACAAAACGAGCGGCGTCGAGCAAAGGAAGATCGAAAGAGTCGGCCTCGACACAAAAAGGAAAGTCAACCACCGTCATAGAACACGTTCTGTCGAGACTCAAGGATCTCGGAATAACGAAAGTTTTCGGCGTTGCCGGTGACTTCGCGTTTCCCATCGAGGACGCAATCGTAGGTTTTCCCGGTATCGACTGGATTGGATGCTGCAACGAGCTCAATGCGTCTTATGCAGCCGATGGGTACGCGCGCATTCACGGTGTCGCTGCTCTCAACACAACTTATGGCGTAGGCGAATTGAGCGCTATCAATGGAATCGCAGGAGCCTATGCCGAGCATCTTCCCGTTTTCCATCTAGTCGGCATGCCGAACCTGCCTGCCCAAACCGGACACGCACTCGTCCATCACACGCTAGGAAACGGTGAATTCGATTTCTTCCACAAGATGGCTGAAAAGGTCGTTTGTGCCAGCGCCATCATGACACCGCAAAATGTGGCCTACGAAACGGAGCGTCTCATCTGGGAGGCGCTGTACCATCGCAGGCCCGTCTATTTGGCGTTTCCGGCAGACGTCGCGAATCAGGCCGTCGTGAGCAGCGCGGCAGCACTCGGTCCACCAAAGAGCGATCCCGCATCTCTTGAAGAGGCTGTTGCTGCGATCGTTGAAGCTCTCCATGCAGCTAAGAGCGCCTGCATTCTCCCAGGAGTATTGGCTAGTCGCGCGGGGCTGCAGGACGCCGTGCAGGCATTCGTGGATGCCTCCGGACTTCCCTTCGCCACTATGCTCATGGACAAATCGACACTTGAAGAGCAACAACCGGCCTATATTGGCATGTACCAGGGAAAGCTCATGGACGAAGCGGTCCGTGAGTATGTTGAATCATCCGATGCCGTCGTTCTGATCGGGGCCGTGCTGACGGACTTCAGCACGGGCGCCTTTACAGCGCATCTTGATCCAGAGAAGACCATCGACATCCGTCATCACCTTACTCAGGTGGGCACAACGGTTTATCCGAACGTCGAGATGAAAGATGTTCTATCTGAGCTCTCGCGGCGTGTGACGAAAAGAAATCAAAAACCACCACTTCAACCAGGTTCACTCGGACCAGTAAGGGGAGCCGGCAGCGATCCGATTACCGCAGACGCGCTCTATGCTCGCTGGGAAAATTTCATTAAACCGAATGACATCGTCATTACTGAGACAGGGACTTCTGGGTTTGGAATGGCGTTCGCGCTTTTGCCGAAGGGTGCGAAGTTTTACAACCAGACATTGTGGGGTGCCATTGGGTATGCGACTCCGGCGGCCTTTGGAGCAGCAGTCGCGGCTCCTGACCGTCGCGTTGTGCTGATTACCGGTGAAGGCTCGCATCAACTAACAGCCCAGGAGATCAGTCAATTCGGGCGACGCGGGCTAAATCCTGTCGTCTTCGTTCTCAACAATTCAGGCTACCTAATTGAACGGCTGCTCTGCAAAGACCCCAACATCGAGTACAACGATCTTGCTCAGTGGCACTACGCCGACCTGCCTAAAGCACTTGGGTGCGACGATTGGTTCACCGCGCGTGTCACCACATGCGGAGAATTCGATCAGGCCCTTAAGGCCACATCTGAGGGGGGCAGAGGTGCATATATCGAAGTTGTGACCGACAAGTATGCCGCACCCCCCGTGGCTCTGAAGTTTCATGAAAATGTGAACGCTCTCTACCGGACGTAGTGAACATCACAAAGAAGATGACGGTTTGTGCCCTGGCCGTTGGGCTGATCTATCCATTCACCACGGTTGCAAGCGCCAACCATCCAGCCCCCTGGAGCCGCCATTGTCAGTGTCGAGAGCGTTGCTGCCGACGGCCAGGCAAATGCGTCGACCGCCCTTCAGGCCGTAGCGCAAGTTAAAGGCGGTCGCATGGGTATCGGCAATCGGTAAACCGTTGCAGGAATACAGCACACGAACAAGACGGTGGCCCTCTGTTGAATCAAGCCGTTGATACAGTGGGATGGTCGTCGCCATGGTGCGCGTGTCCATTCTGAATAGTCCTGGTCCAGCGAAATTCGTAGATCAGTTTTTTCGCAATGGGCCACAGTGCGGGCAACAGTTACGGCACACCTTCGTTTCTATTGGCTTTTTCGAGGATTGGTAGCGCTAACGGGAATCGAACCCGTATTTCGGCCTTGAAAGGGCCGCGTGCTAACCGTTGCACCATAGCGCCGCCGTGCAGTAAAACGCGAGCTTTTCGATTATCCGGGAAACACGCCCAATTAACAAGGCAACGGGAAGCCCGACGAATTCCACCCTTCGCGTTTGCGCAGCCCGGTGATATGGGCCACGTGATGCAGGCAATGCCACGAATACAAACAAAGGTTCTCGTCAAGGGTCACCAAGCCGCGCTCGGGATGCGTCAGTTGCCGCGCCCACTGCTCGTCGGTCATGGCCCGCAACAAAATCACCCACCGTTTGTGCAGATTCTCCATCAAACCAAGTGAAGTCTCAACGGCCGGCGTCTTCGCTTCCGGCGTCTCGGCCCAAAGCGACTCCTCGTAAGTCTTGATTGTCGGCTTGTCCTCGGTCAGCGCTAGCTTGAACCGCACGAACGCGTTCATATGGCTGTCGGCCAAATGATGCGTCAACTGCCGCACCGTCCATCCGCTGGGCCGGTAGGGCGTATCCAGTTGCGCCCCGCTCAGGCCGGCCACCGCCGCGCCAAGCCGCGCCGGAAATTGCGCCATATTCTCGATCAACGGCACCCGCTGCTCCGCCGTCAAGTGCATGTGCCGATCCGGCTGCCCAATCGGAAATCTCAAATCGTCGCTCATCTCAATTCCCCGCTTCGTTTAGCAAACCTCAGCCCCGAGGCTTGTCCCCCAACTTGCACGGCGCTACCGCCTCTTGGCAGACTCATACGCCGGCGACAACTCCCTCAACTTCCTCACCGTCTCCACCACTCGATTCGCCGCGTAATCGACTTCTTCTTCCGTGTTAAATCTTCCCAACCCAAACCGAATCGACGAATGCGCCAGGTCGTCATCCACTCCGATTGCCCGCAACACATGGCTCGCCGCAAGCGACGCCGATGTGCACGCCGATCCGCTCGAAACCGCCACGTCATGAATCCCCATCAGCAGCGCTTCGCCTTCCACGCCGCCGAAGCTCACGTTCAAATTTCCGGGCAGCCGCTTCTCGAGCGAACCATTCACCGACACACCGTCCAGGCGGTCGGCAATGGCCAAGCGCAACCGTTCGCGCAGCGCAAGCAGCCGTTCGCTCTCGGCGGCCAATTCTTTTTCGCAAATCTCGCACGCCTTGCCCAGCCCAACAACGCCCGGCACATTCAGCGTTCCCGACCGCAGCCCGCGCTCATGTCCGCCGCCGTCGATCTGCGCCACAAGCTGCACGCGCGGATTTTTCCGGCGTACGTAAAGCGCTCCAACTCCCTTCGGTCCATAGATTTTGTGCGCCGAAATGGAAAGCAGATCGATCTGGTCGCGCTCCACGTCGACGGGCAATTTCCCGACCGACTGTGCCGCATCTACGTGAAACAGCGCGTTGCTTTGTTTGGCGATCTTTCCAATTTCCGCAATAGGCTGCACGACGCCGATCTCGTTGTTTGCGTGCAAAATCGAAATCAGGATTGTCTTTGGGGTAATCGCGCCACGAATCTGTTCGAGATCGACGATCCCGTCTCGCCCAACCGGCAAGAACGTAATTTCGCAGCCTTCCTTCTCCAGCCGCTTGCACGTATCGAGCACAGCCTTGTGCTCGGTCGCCAGTGTAATGACGTGATTGCCCTTCTCGCGATAAGACTCGGCGGCGCCTTTCAGTGCCAGATTGATCGACTCGGTCGCGCCACTGGTGAACGCAATCTCTTTCGGCGAAGCGCCGATCAGCCGCGCGATCTGCCCGCGCGCGCGCTCAACGGCTTCTTCCGCCTGCCATCCAAACTCATGGTTCCGGCTCGCTGCATTCCCGAATTTCTCGGTGAAATAGGGCAGCATCGCCTCGACTACGCGCGGATCCACCGCCGTCGTCGCTTGGTTATCCATATATATAGGTAGTTTTACCGGCACGGCAGACTCCCGTCGTGGACTCGAGGAAACATAACTAGTTCGACGAACAGAGTCGGGACAGGATTCAAGGCGGCCTCAACTCATCGGCGATCCCTCAACAATACCAAGTCGTCTGAGGCGAAGTCTAACGGGGAGGATCCATCTCTGTCCCATCGCCAGACCCGTGTCTTTTCCGCAATTTTTGGAGACGTTTCGTCAGCCCGCAAGTCCGGGTCGTTCCTACACTTCCGCGGATCGCCGCCAGCAGACCTTCCGGCCAGTGGCGGCGAGCTCGATCCTAGACTACGCCAAGCGCCTCCGGTGTCTCACGGCACCGGAATCAGGATTTCCGTGAGCAGCTTGTCCTCAGGCGTCACTTTCGGGTCGTTCAGATAGTTCTCGATGCAGAATTCCTCGCGCAACCCGGCCTTGGCTTCCGAGAGCGCCTTGAAAATCTGGCTGAACGCGATCCAGATCTGCGAATAGGGTCCGGTCAGCAGGAATTTCGCGTATCGGCCCGCTTCGATCTTTTTGTATTGAAGCCCTTTGGGCACGTCCGCCGGCTTCGAGGCGACTCCAACTCCTGCCTCATAAATCATCGCTTCGCTTCCCTGCTTCCTCTTGTCGATTCCGCTCAGTCCGAGAAATTCCTTCATCTGGTCCTGAGGAATTTTCCCCATCAGCAGTGGAAACATCGTGTCCCAGGCGGGCGGTGCGACTTCGGAAAATGGTCCGGTCGTTTCGAAATAGACGTAATGGGTAGTCGGCCGCGTAACGACTTCATGCTTCAAACTCATGTTCAGTTCCATTTCATTCTCCTTAGCCTCGAGTGGCTTCGAGAGACGATAGATGAAATCGTATTGCGCGTCTTTTCCGAGATTGCGAAATTCGCGCGGGCTCATTCCTAAACCCTTTTTGAACACTTTGTCGAACGCCGAGGGCGTCTCATAACCCACGCTGAGCGCGATTTCCGTGATCGATCCCACAGGATCTTCCTGCAGCATGCGCACAGCCGTCATCAGGCGCACCCGGCGCAAGAAATCGAAGGGCGTCTCGCCCGTGTAGGCGAGAAAAATTCGCACGAAGTGATAGGGCGAAGCTCCGGCTTCGCGCGCGATCCGGTCAAGCGTCAAAGGCGTATCCATGCTCATGCGGATGAATCGCTGCGCGCGTCCGATCTGCGACCGGTGAAAAAGCGTCTGGTGGGGCTTGCGAGGCATGGCTCAATTTACAACGTCCGCGCCACGCGGACTTGTCTGAAATTGCGAATTACCATACGTCGCGGAATGCTCCGCGGACTTGCCCCGCGAATCCCCCGCGGGAACCGAGCAAAGGTCGCGAATTCTATCATTTTGGGCGGGGATACCGTAAAATGGCCTCCCGGATGTCTCTCGATCCTGAAACCAGCAAGTCTGTGGCGATCTATCCCGGGTCGTTCGATCCGGTGACCAAGGGGCATTTGGACCTGATCGCGCGCGCAGCGCAGATTTTCGATCATCTGATCGTCGCGGTGGCGCATAACTCTGAAAAGAATGCGCTGTTCGCTCCCAAAGAACGGGTCGAGATGCTCGAGTCGGTGACTTTCGACTGGAAAAACGTCGAAGTGGACGTTTTCGAAGGGTTGCTCGTCGATTACGCACGCGAGCGAAATTCCCGGGTGATTTTGCGCGGCATCCGCGCTGTTTCCGACTACGAATACGAGTTGCAGATGGCCGTGATGAACCGGAAGATCGAGCCTCAGCTCGAAACCGTCTTCATGATCCCGGCCCTCTCCTACAGCTACTTGAGCTCGAAGCTGGTCAAGGAGCTGGCGCGTTTAGGCGCCGCGGTTGGTGAGTTTGTGCCGGCCGTCGTGGAAGAGCGGCTGAAAGAAAAGTTTCGGATAAAATAGAAGCAGCACTGACAAGGGGAATGAAATGGAACGCGCAGGCGCAACAGCGGTAGAAGAAGCCATACAGCTGGCAGATCGTGTAAATCGAATCGCCGTCTCCCCGACCATGGCCGTGATGGCCGCCGCCGAACAGCTCAAAGCGAAGGGCGTTGACGTCGCCGACTTCGGTGCGGGCGAACCGGATTTCCCGACGCCGGAGCACATCAAGCGCGCCGCGATCAAGGCGCTCGAAGAGAACAAGACGAAGTATACGGCGACGCCGGGCATCGCTCCGTTGCGGCAGGCGATTTGCGACTGGCACGCGAGGGAGCTTGGCTCTTCGTATCAACCGGCCGAGTGCATCGTGAACGTTGGCGGCAAGCACGCGATTTTCAATGCCGTCTGCTCGCTGATCAATGCCGGTGACGAAGTCGTGATCCCGGCGCCTTACTGGGTGAGCTATCCGGACATCGTGAAGTACGCGGGCGGCAAACCGGTCATCGTCGAGACGACCGAAGAGAATGGCTTCGCGCTGCAGGCTGCCGATCTTGAAAAAGCGATCACACCGCGCACGAAAATGGTGATTGTCAATTCGCCGAGCAATCCGGCGGGCGGAGTGATTCCCACACCAGAATTCGAGAAAATCCTGGGCGTCTGCCAAAACAGAGGCGTGTGGCTCCTTTCAGACGAATGCTATTCGCATTTCACCTACGGCGACGCGAAGCCATTTTCGATCGCGAGTGTGCCGGGCTCAAAGAGCCGCCTGATCATCGCCGGATCCTGCTCGAAGACGTTTTCGATGACCGGCTGGCGTATCGGCTATGTCCTGGCACCGCAGCAGCTGGTAAACGCAATCGGCAAACTGCAAAGCCAGTCGACTTCAAATCCGACTTCGATCGCCCAATATGGCGCCTTGGAAGCGCTCCGCGGCCCGATGGACGGAGTTGCCGTGATGCTCGCTGAATACGCCCGCCGCCGGGAACATATCGTCGCTGGCCTGCGCAAGATTCCCGGCGTAACCTGCACTGCCCCACAGGGAGCGTTTTATGTCTTCCCGAATATCTCGGCGCACTATCGACCGGACATGCGTGACGACACGGCGGTTTCAAAAGCGCTGCTCGAAAAGGCGCACGTAGCGGTCGTACCGGGCGAAGCGTTCGGCTCGCCGGGCTATATCCGCATGTCTTACGCAACGTCTCTTGACCGCATCGAGGAAGGTTTGCGGCGCCTCGAACGCTTCTTTGCCGAAGCAAGCAAGTGACCCTCTGCCCCGCGAGGCTTGAGCCGGTTTTCAGCCCACGCCCGTGGGGCGCCCTGTCTCTTGCACCCTTTTTTCCTGAAAAATCGAACCTCACCGAGCCAATCGGCGAAGCCTGGATGACCGGCAATGAATGTGTCTTCGCCGGCGGCCCTTTCGGGGGGCGTATGCTCGGCGAAGCATGGCCCGAAATGGGTACCGAATGGGCGGGAACGTCAGTTAAGCGGGCCGGCATTTTCCCGATCCTGGTCAAATTCATCTTTTCCGAAGAGAAACTCTCGGTGCAGGTACACCCCGACGACGAATACGCCTCGAAACACGAGGCCGCAGCCGGTGGCGTCGGCAAAACCGAGATGTGGTACGCGATAAAAGCCCGACCTGGCGCCGAAGTCCTGGCCGGATTGAAGCCCGGAGTCACCGCCGAGAAGTTCCGCCAGGCAATCGCAGACGGCACGGCCGAGGACTGCCTCGAACACGTTCGGCTGAACGAGGGCGAGGCAATATTTATCCCGGCACGAACGGCTCACACCATCGGGCCTGGCCTTGTTCTCTGCGAAATCCAGCAACACTCCGACCTTACCTATCGCGTGTTTGACTACAACCGCCGGGACGCCCAGGGCCGCACACGCGAGTTGCACATCGACAAGGCGATGGACGTGATGCGTTTTGGCAAACAGACCAGCGGCAAAACCGAGTCTGTGGTCCTTGAAACCAACGCCGCCACCGGCACGTTTCTTGTGATATGCCGGTATTTCGCAACCGAAAAATGGAAGCTCAGCGGGGACATTTCTCTCACGACTTCGCCCGAACGCTTCGAACTTCTGATTACGCTCGAGGGCAGCGGCGAAATCCGCTCAAAAAGTGGCCCGCTCAAATACGGCCGGGCGCAGACGTGGCTCGTGCCGGCGGCCTTGGGCGAGTATTCGCTGAAAACCGAAACACCTACAACGCTGCTACGGACCTATCCGCCGGGCGAATCGGTGGATCTGGAAAAATTCCTGGCCGGCCGCGGCGTGAAAGAAGAAAATTGGCCGAGGTTGATTCGTTGACCATCGAAGAGGTTCGCTGCGCATGAAACAGTCCTTGCCCGCATGCGCCGTGCTTCTCGCCGGGGGGCGCGGCACGCGCTTTTGGCCCCGCAGCCGCACCCGCACGCCGAAGCAGATCCTGAACATTGTCGGCGAGAAGACAATGCTCGGCGAAACCGTCGCGCGACTTGCGCCGCTGGTTCCGTTAACAAATGTCTGGGCGGTCACAAATTCGGAACAAGTTGAGGCTGTGCGCCGTGACCTGCGCGGCGTTCCTGCGTCGCAGATTTTGGCCGAGCCGATGGGACGCAATACCGCGGCCGCGATCGGCCTTGCAGCCGTGCATCTTGCTCACAAGCATGGCGACGCGCTTATGGCCGTGCTCCCTTCCGACGCCCACATTGCCGATGCTCCGGGATACCGCACCCTGGTCAAAGCGGCGCTTGGCCGTGCGGGCGAGGACGGCCAGATGGTCGTCCTGGGAATCGCGCCCACGCGCCCGGAAACCGGCTACGGCTACATCGAGCGCGGCGGAGCCGCCGGCTGGCCCAACGGCAGGTCGGCCTATGTTGTGCGCCGGTTTACCGAAAAGCCGGAACTGGACGTTGCCAAAAAATATGTCGCGTCCGGCAAATACTACTGGAACGCCGGCATGTTCTTCTGGCGCGTTTCGACATTTCTAGACAACCTCAAAAAATTCCTTCCGGCGACGCACGAAGCCCTCGAAGAGCTGGGCACCGTGATCGGCACGAAGCGCTACCCCGCAGCGTTGGCGCGAATCTATCCGCAACTTGAGAATATTTCGGTTGACTACGCCGTCATGGAGCGCGCCACGCGCGGCGCCAATGCGCGCAACGTCTCGATGATTCCCGCGAAAATCGGCTGGAGCGACGTCGGATCGTGGGCCGCCGTTTACGAATTGCTGGCGGCGAAAAACGGTGCGAACGTCTCGGCGAGCGACGCCTTCACGATGGATGCCGAAGGGAACTATTTCTGGGCGCCGAAGAAATTCGTGGCGGCCATCGGCGTGAGCGATTTGGTCGTGGTCGAAACCGACGACGCTGTGCTTGTCTGCTCGCGGGAACGCTCGCAGGACGTGGGCAAAATCGTGAAGTGGCTCGAAGAAAAGAAACGCAAAGACTTGCTTTAGCTTCTCTCAACTCCCTCAAGACGAAACACTTTCCGCGCACATCTTCCTCCCCTATACTTTTCTGGTGACCACGATCAAGTTCGGAACCGACGGTTGGCGCGCCGTAATCGCCGAAGATTTCACTTTTGAAAATGTGCGTAAAGTATCGCTCGCGATCGCGCGCTATGTAGTGCGCGCGGGGCAGCCGCAAAATGGCGTCCTGGTCGGCTACGACACGCGCTTCGCTTCGGAGAATTTCGCCCGCGTCGCGGCCGAGACGGTCTCAGCAACAGGCACCCCGGTCTGGTTGTCAAACGACGCTGTGCCCACTCCGGCGATTTCCCTTCTCGTCCGCCAGCGCGGCGCCAGCGCGGGCATTCAGATCACCGCAAGCCACAACCCCTACCGCTGGAACGGGATGAAGCTCAAGGCGAGTTACGGGAGCTCGGCTTCGCCGGCGATCGTGGCCCAAGTCGAAAAGGAACTCGCCGAGGTTCTCGGCGAGGGAGTGCCCGCGTTGCCGGCGCGGCAAGAACTCGTTCACTCGCTCGATGTGCGCACGCCTTATCTGGAAGCACTGGGCAAGCTGATCGATTGGGAGAAGTTGCGCGCCGCGAAATTCCGCTTTGTCATCGACCCGATGCACGGTGCCGGTCGCGGCCTGCTCGCGGAGCTTTTCAAGCGGCACGGGATCGAATTCGCCGAAATCCGTGGCACGCGCGATCCGCTATTCGGCGGCGTGCATCCCGAACCGATCGAGCCGCACGTCGAAGCGTTGCGCCAAGCCGTCAAAGCAGGCGGCTACGACGCGGGCTTTGCTCTCGACGGCGACGCCGACCGGATCGGCGCAATCGACAGCGACGGCACGTTCGTGACGCCGCACCAGATTTTCGCGATTCTGCTCTGGCATCTTGCCGGCACGCGCAAACTTGCCGGCGACGTGGCGAAGACTTTTTCCACGACCAAAATGATCGACAAGATTGCGGCGAAATTCGGCCGAAAAGTCTGGGAAACACCCATCGGGTTCAAATACATCTGCGACTGCATGCTCGAAAGCGACATTCTTTTGGGTGGGGAAGAAAGCGGCGGCATCGGAACAAAACTTCATTTGCCCGAACGCGACGCGAGCGTAAACGCGCTGCTGCTTGCCGAAGTGATGGCCTGGCACGGCAAGCGGCTCGGCGAACTCGTCGCAATGCTGCACGGCGAATACGGCGAACATCATTACGGACGCATCGACCTCACCACAAAAAGCGGCCAGAAGGAGAAAGCCATCGAGTACTTCTCCGACGCGAAACTCAAAAGTTTTCTCGATTGGCCCGTTGCCCGGCGTGAAGACATGGATGGTGTGAAGGTATTTCTTGGCGACGTCGGCTGGATCATGGTGCGCGCCTCCGGCACCGAGCCGATGCTGCGCATCTATTCGGAAACCACGCGTCCGGAAACCACGCGGCGTTTGCTCAACGAAGTCGCAACTCTGGTTCGAGCGATGTAAGCGATCGACGTGCGCCGCGCGCCCGCGCCGCACGAATTCCCCGCGGAAACGTCGGCCCTGCGATGTTTCTCTTCGCGAAATTTCTCCGTTGCGTTTATGCTAGTGGGCATCTTGCGCCTGTGTGGACATCTGCATTGCCGGGCGCGCCCAAGCAATGACGCGACGCGAACTCATCGAGCGTGTGGCTCGAGCGGGCGGCTACGGAGCTGCGTTCGCGACGATGCACGCGATGGGACTCCTTGCACCCGTGCCTCCCGCCGCCGCGCTTGAACTCCCGCACGGCATCGGCAAAAAGACAAAAATCGTAATTCTTGGCGCAGGAATATCCGGGCTCGTGGCTGCCTACGAAATGCGCAAGGCCGGCTTCGAATGCACGGTTCTCGAGGCCAGATCGCGGCCCGGCGGACGCAACTGGACGATTCGCAGCGGCACGAAGATCGAATTCACCGACGGCACCGTGCAGCATTGCGCGTTTGACCAAGGTCACTATCTCAACGCCGGCTGCGCGCGGATTCCGTCAATCCACAAAACGATGCTCGGTTATTGCAAGGAGCTCGGTGTCGCGCTCGAAATCGAAGTCAACACGTCACGCAGCGCGTTGCTCGAAAGCGATCGCGCGTTCGGCGGAAAGCCGATCGAAATGCGCGAGGCGATCAACGACGCGCGCGGTCACGTTTCCGAACTGCTCGCGAAGGCAATTCAAAAGGGGTCGCTTGACGAAGAAGTCTCGGCGGACGACAAAGAGCGCATGCTTTCGTTCCTGCGCGTCTACGGCGATCTTGACGGCGCCTATGCGTATCGCGGCTCTTCGCGAGCGGGCGCAAGCAAATTGCCCGGCGCGGCGGACGACGCCGAAGTCGATCGTGATCCGCTCTCGATGGACGCTCTGCTCGACGCGTCATTCTGGGAGGGCATGCTTTTCGAGGAAGTGCTCGACCAGCAGGCCACAATGTTCCAGCCGGTCGGCGGCATCGATCACATTCCTTACGCGTTCGCCCGGCGGCTCGGCGGCGTCGTCAAATACAATTCGCCGGTAGCGGAAATCCGCCAGACCGGCCATGGCGTTCGAATCGTCTACACACACGGCCCGAAAGGTCCGAAGCACTCGATCGAAGCCGACTACTGCATTTGCTGCCTGCCGCTCACGATCCTGCAAAATATTCCCGCGGATTTCTCGCCGCGCGTCAGCGCCGCGCTCAACAGCGTCTATTACGACTCGGCTTACAAGATCGCCTGGGAATCGCGGCGATTCTGGGAGAAAGAAAACAACATCTACGGCGGCATTTCCTGGCTTAGCGGGAGCCTCGTGAATCCGGTGTGGTATCCGAGCGCGGGCATGTTCAGTGAAAAGGGCGTGCTGATCAGCGGCTACTCGGTCGAGGGAGCATCGGGTTTCGCCGCGCTGCCATCGATCGAAGCGAAATTCGCCGCTTCGCGCGAAGCCGTCGAAAAGCTGCATCCTGGCCGCGGCGAGGAATTGAAAAACCCCGTTTACATTTCCTGGGGGCGAATTCCCTACAATCTGGGTTCTTGGCTGGGCGGGGCCCGGTCGCGCGAAGGCGGTCCGGGCGGCAACTACTACGCATCAATCTATCGTGAATTTCTGGTGCCCGATGGACGCATCTATTTCGCCGGCGATCATTGCAGCCACATCATTGCGTGGCAGGAGGGCGCTGCGCTCGCCGCCCAGCACACCGTGGAAATGATCGTCGATCGCGTCCGCCAGAGCTAGCGGCGCCTGGCATTTGGCGTTTTCCCGGGTCACGCGCTCCGCCTATACTGTCCGCGCACGAATAACTCCACAGGAGCACTCGAATGAAGGGACTTGCCGGAGCAATTTCCAGAGCGACCGCCGCAGTGATGGCCGGCGCACTTTTTCTCGCCCAACTCGCGGCGTTTGGCTGGGGCAGCAACGGGCACACGTATATCAATCAGGTGGCCGCCGAGAGAATTCCCGCGTCGATGCCGAAATTTCTCCGGACCAAGTCCGCCGTCGAGCGTATCGCCTATCTGGGTCCGGAGCCGGATCGCTGGCGCGATGGCGCCCCATCGGCGCTGAATTATTCTCAGGCGCCCGATCATTTCATCGATCTTGAGCGCATCGACGGCCTCGGCAATCTTCCGACGGGGCGCTACGATTTCTACAAAATGCTCTACGCCAAACGCGCCGCAACGACCGATCATCCCGACGACTACCTGCCCGACCGCGTCGGTTTGCAGCCGTACATCACGATGGAAGTTTTCGAACGAATCGAACTTGCGTTTCGCTCTTACCGCGAGATGATCCAGAAAAAACAGAATACCGGAGTGATCGAAGGGAATATCATTTTTTACATGGGCTGGCTCGGGCACTACGTGGCGGACGCCTCCCAGCCCCTGCACACGACCGTGAACTATGACGGCTGGGTCGGTCCAAATCCCGACGGATACACCACGCAGCACGGCATTCACTCGCTGTTTGAAACAGACTTCGTGAATCGCGCCGCAACGGCAACCAGTTTCGCGGGTCTGGTCAACGCACCAACGCAGGTCGCCGATCCGTTCGCCGGCTACATGAAATATCTGTGGGCGTCGCATGCTTTGATCGAAAAGGTCTATCAGTTCGACAAGGCCAAAGCCTATGACGGGTCCGGCTCCCCGGACGCCGTAAAGTTCCTCCAGGAGCGCCTCGCCGCCGGAAGCCAGATGCTCGTCAATCTCTGGTACACGGCGTGGGTCAAGAGCGGCGAACCGCTGCCTCGGACGCGATAGAACTGATAGCTGGTCCAACCGCCGACCGAACCCTGGTTCGAAATGAAAAAAGGCGGCTCCGATTTCCGGGTGCCTCTTCCTGATTGGGGTTCTCGTTTTGCGGTTTGTTCGGTCGCGCCAGAACGTCAACCGAGGCGAAACCGCGACACCTCCGGCCGTCTGTCCGTATTCGGCCGGGCAGTGGCCATTGCTCGCCTGAAATTCCTGCACGGAACGAGGGCTCTCGACGTTCGTCACGACAACGGCGCGTCCGCGAACTTCGGATAGAAACGCCTGGCCGGCCCGACCAAACCGACCCCAACGGGAGCCTAATTTCAATCTTTTTCGACACTTAACGTGTCCTAGGTACTTCCGTATTCGTTCGTAGAACCCTTGCGCATAAATACGCATGACGCGAACGAAACAGCGCCCTTAACGCATGCCCGACTGCCGAAATGCCGGTTGTTATAATCGCGATAGATTTCGCAGAAAGAATAAATGCGCTCTCATTGTTGCCCCGCCGTGTTCCGAATCGGCACAAATCTCGCTCTCCAAGCGTGCCTGCTTGGCGCTTGTGCCACGGCCGCGCCCGCTCGCCAGGCCGGTTCCGACTGGCAGCAGGAAGTCCGCCAGGACGCCGAGACCCAGCACTGGACGCAGGCGCTCAACGTTGTAAATGGCGTCCTGGCCGCCGATCCCCACGATGACGATGCCCGCTCTTGGCGTGGCCGCCTCATGCTCTGGTCCGGCGACACGAGAGCGGCGAAAGCGGAATTTCTGGCGCTGACCGTCGAGTCGCCCAAGGATCCGGACATGTGGGAGGGCCTCGCCAGCGTCTACGAACGCGAAGGCGATTGGACCGACGCTCTTCAAGCCATGGACCGCGCCGAGGGTCTTGATCCTCACCGTGCCGACCTGCACGCCGAGCGTGGCCGCGTCCTCCGCGCGCTCAACGAGCAGCCGCAAGCACGCCAAGAGTTCCTTCGCGTTCTTGCGATCGACCCCACAAACGCCGAAGGCAAGGCCGGCCTGCTCTCGCTCGATAGTCCGCCGAAACAAGAGCTGCGTGTCGGCACCGACAACGACCTTTTCAACTACACCGACGCCTATGAAGGCGAATGGGTGAGTCTCACATCAGGCTGGTCGCCGCACTGGAGCACAAACGTCGCAGGCAATTTCTTCCAGCGCAGCGGACTTGACGCCGGCAAATTTGTCGGCAGCATCAGCGCCAAGACCGAACACTGGGGCGCGTTCAGTGCGGGCGGCGCGGTCGGACACGACAAAGGAATCATCCCCCGCAGCGAAGCTTTCTTCGGACTCGATCGAGGATGGCGCATCAGCGAAGACCACCCGTTGCGCGGCGTCGAAGCTACCTACGATCAGCACTGGTACTGGTATTCCACCGCGCGCATATTCACACTCGCAGGCGGTGCTTTGGTCTACCTGCCTCGCGATTGGATGTGGTCGATCAACGTTACCGGCGCGCGAAACTCTTTTCCGATGTTGCCGGTCGGCTGGCAGCCTTCAGGAATGTCGCGCCTGAATTTCCCGCTGTCGCATTGGGGCGATCGCCATCTCAGCGGCAACGTCTTCTTCGCCGTCGGCTCGGAAGACTTCGCACTCGTCGATCAGATCGGTAGTTTCGCTTCTCAAACCTACGGCGGCGGCTTCAAGTTCGAGCTGAATGCCCGGCAGGACGTGACCGGGTACGGATCATTCCAGCAGCGCACGCAGGACCACACCGATACAGCCTTCGGATTCAGCTATGGGATACATTTCTAACCTCATTCAAAGGCTCGGTCCGGCCGGCGTCGTGGTGAAGGCCATCATCGCCGCGCTGATCGGTGACGCGCTGCTGCTCGCCATCATCCTGATCCGCCGTACCTATCGAAGGCGCTATTTCGCACGCCGCGATTCGCGCGCTCTGCATTTCCAAAAGTTCTGGACGGAACTGATTTCCGGCGCCATCGGCTACGACGACTGGCGAAAGAACTCGTTCGACCGCCAGGTTGTCGAGTCGCTCGCTCTGGACGCGCTCGAAGCCGCGCCGCCGCAAGAGGCCGCTCGCATCCTGCGTTTCCTGCGCGAAAGCGGCTTGCTGGGCAAACAGATCCACGAGGCTGAAAAACATCGCGGCTGGCGGCGCAGAAAAGCGCTTGTCGCGCTCGGCCGCACACGGGCTCCGGAAGGAATCCCGGCTCTGTCGGAAGGGTTGCGCGACCCGGATTCTGAAACGCGTATGGCTTCGCTTCGTGGCCTCGGACGTACGAGCTTGCCCTCTGCAGCCGAGGAAATCCTCCGTTGGGTCGGCGAAGTCGGTCTGACGGTGCCCGCTCTTCCGCTGGAAAACGCGCTCATCAACTGCACGCGCGAACGGCCCAAAGTGCTGCTTCCCTACCTCAAGGGAGCCGACGGCCAGCTCCGCGAGATTCTCGGCCGCGTGCTCGGCGAAGTGGCCACGTCCGCGCTCGAGGCCGACGTGCTCGAGATGGCCGGAGACAAAAGCCCCGAACTGCGCGCATCGGCCGCGCGCGCGCTCGCTCACGGCAAGCCGAAGATCGCTCTGCCGGTCCTGACAAAAATGATTGACGATCCTTCATGGGTCGTGCGTCTCCGCGCAGCGGTCGCTCTTGGACAACTTCGCAGTCCTCTGGCTATCCAGGCCCTGATTCGTGCGCTCACCGACTCGCATCGTCTCGTGCGTTTGCGCGCCGCGCAGGCCATCGTCGAGCAGGACGAAGACCCGATCGGCACATTCGAACGCATTGCCGACCTTCGCGACCCCTACGCGCAAGACGCATACATCACCGCTGCCGAAAACAGTGGCACGTACAACGAGCTTCTTGAAGGGCTGCGCAAGACTCCCGGCCTCGAAGACGATCGCCGCGCCGAACTGGTTGCCGCCGCGGAGTTTCGCGTCAACGGAAACGGCGAAAAAAGGCCCATACCCGCCGACGAGGAAATCGACGCGGTGTCGCACTGATGCTCGAATTTCTCCAGGTCGCCAACGTCGGGCTTTTCATCTACTACTTTCTTTGCAATCTGGTTTATCTCGCACTGCTGATCACCGCCTTTTACACCAGCGCCCGCCACCAGCGCCGCCTCGAAAGTCATCGCCTCGAATGGATTCACTCCTCGGTTCTTTCGCCGCCGATCACGATCCTTGCTCCTGCTCACAACGAAGAAAAATCCATCCGCACGTCTGTCCGATCCATGCTCGAGCTCGACTATCCCGAGCTTGAAGTGATCGTGATCAATGACGGTTCGCGCGACCGCACGCTCGAGGAAATGACCGACGCATTCGGCCTGCGCGAAATCAACGCGCTGTATGTGCCGCAAGTGGCGAGCGCTCGCGTCCGGGCCCTGTACAGGAGCTCGCGCGATCCCCGCCTGCTTGTGATCGACAAAGACGCCGGCGGCAGCAAAGCGGACGCGGTCAACGCTGGCCTGAACGCCGCGACGTCTCCTTATGTTTGTGTAGTCGATTCGGATTCGATGCTCGAAAAAGATGCGCTGCTGCGCTTGATGACGCCGGTTCTCTACGGTTCGAAGAACGTCGTCGGTGCCGGCGGAATCGTACGCGTCCTCAACGGCTCAAGAATTGAAAACGGCCGCATGAACCAGGTCCGACTGCCGCGCAAGCCGATTGAAGTGATTCAGGTGATCGAATACCTGCGCGCATTTCTTATTGGCCGCGAAGCCTGGGCCACACTGAACATGCTGATGATCATTTCGGGCGCCTTTGGAGTCTTTCGCACCGACATCATTCGCGCGATCGGGGGCTACCGCGCCAAGTCGATCGGCGAAGATTTCGATCTGGTCGCGCGCATGCACCGCTACCTGCTCGACCGCAAGGAGAGCTATCGCATCCTCTTTGTGCCCGATCCGGTTTGCTGGACAGAGGTGCCCTTTGACTGGCGGTCGCTGGCCCGCCAGCGCACTCGCTGGCAAAAGGGGCTGCTCGACGTGCTGTGGCCCAATCGTGACATGCTCTTTCGTCCGCGGTATGGACGCATCGGCATGATCGCCATGCCGTACCTGTGGGTTTTTGAACTGGCCGCACCGGTCATCGAAATCGGCGGGATCTTCACGATTGTGCTGGCCGCGGTGCTGGGAGTGCTGAGCCGGGAATTTTTTCTGCAATTCATGCTATTCGGATACGCATTCGCCACCATGATCTCCATCGGCAGCGTTCTTCAGGAGGAGTTCACCTACAAGCGTTACAACGACTGGAAAGATGTGGCAAGGCTCGTTACCTATTGCTTTGCCGAACATTTTCCGTATCGCCAGTTCCACATGATCTGGCGTCTGCAAGGTATTTGGCAGTACATGCGCGGCGATATGACCTGGCGGCCGCTCAAGCGCCAGGGCATCAATCCTTCGAGCGCATCGTGAATCCCGCGCCCTGAAAAAAAGTCTTCTCGACCCGCAAAAACCCGCCCACATTCCCGTTTACACGCCTAGTTTCGGGTGGTAGCGTACGCCAATCCGCGTTTTCCGCCGCATAAGCGGCGATTCATAGCCCGAATTGTTTCGCAGCAGGCTCGCGCGGCCGCTCGAGGGTCATCCTAATGACAAAACGCAACTACGCCATTTTTTCGCTGGCCGGATTGTTCGCCGTCGGCGCGCTCGCCTTGCACGGGCAGACGCCCGGGCCCAATCCCGCTCCAACGGTCGGTACGAACGCCACCGTCAGTGCGACGCCAGCCGCCGTTCGACAAAGCGGTGAAGACCCTGCATCGGTTGCGCGCGGCGCGACCGTCTATGGCGCAAGTTGCGGGTCCTGCCACGGCGGCACGGCGAAAGGGACAGACGTTGGCCCGGATCTGGTGCGCTCGGTTGTCGTCGAGGACGATACGAAAGGCGAACTGGTCGGCGCGGCGATTCGCAACGCCCAATTTCATAAAGACGCACCCGACCTCAAGCTGACCGACGACCAGATCACCGACGTTTCTGCGTGGCTCCGCGTGCAAGTCTACGGTGCGGCGATGCGTGATACCTACGCCTACCAAAACATCCTCGTCGGCGACGCAAAGAAAGGTGAAGCTTTCTTCAACGGTCCTGGAAAGTGCAGCACGTGCCATTCGGTCACGGGCGACCTTGCAGGTATCGGCGGGAAGTTCGATCCTCCAACTCTTCAAACCCGCTGGATCAGCGGTGGCTCGGGCGGCCGTTTCGGCCGTGGCCGCGGACGAGGCTTGACCAGCGCAAACGGCTCGACGATCGCCGATACTTCCCCCCCGGAAATCACACCTTCGACGATCACCGTCACCGTGACGCTCGCGTCCGGCCAATCGTTCGAGGGTGTTCCCATCGCGCTCGATGATTTCCACGTCGAATTCAAGGACATGACCGGCGCCTATCACTCCTACGCGCGCAGCGGCGATTTCCCGAAGGTTGTCGTGCATAATCCCATCCAGCCACACTGGGATCTGCTCAAGACGATCACCGACGACCAAATGCACGACGTGACGGCCTACCTGGTGACCCTGAAATGAAGACGCGACAGTTTGGTTTCGCACTGCTTCTCTGCTTGTTGCCGGCCGGAGTGCTCGCTCAGGGCGCCGACAAAAGCGTGCTGCTCAAACCGCCTGCCGATTCCTGGCCGACGCATCACGGCGATTATTCGGCCCGCCGCTATAGCAGTCTGAAGACGATCAACGACACGAATGTGCAAGACCTGTCGCTTGACTGGATGGCGCGCGTCACAGGCGGTATCCCCGCCGATCAGCAGGGCGGGCGCGGCGGTTCTGGAAACGTTCGAGTAAGCGGCTCGCCCCTGCTCGTGGGCGGCGTGCTCTATTTCACAGCGAACGACAACGCCTGGGCGATGGATGCGCACAGCGGGCGCGTACTGTGGCACTACTTTCGCGAATCGACCGGCGAAGAGCCGGTGACAGCCAATAAAGGCATGGGCATGTACGGCAACTGGCTCTACTTCATCACGCGCGATAACTTCCTGGTCTCGCTCGACGCGACGACGGGCGAGCAGCGCTGGGTTTTGCCCGTCGCCGACCCCAAGCAATACTATTTCTCGACGATGGCGCCGATTGTCATCGGCAACCACGTGATCGTCGGCACGGGCGGTGATTCGCTCGACCTTTCCGGATTTCTCCAGTCGCGCGATCCGGAAACCGGCGAAGTCCAGTGGACGCACTACAACACGCCACGCGAAGGCGAGCCGGGTATCGAAACATGGCCGAGCGAATACGCAGCCGCACACGGCGGCGGAGGCGCATGGGTTCAGGGAGCGTACGATCCTGAACTGAATTTGTATTACTACGGCACTGCGAATCCGAATCCTGTCTACTCACCACAAAGCCGCAAGGGCGCCGACCTTTACACCTCATCGATCATCGCCATCAATCCGGATACGGGGAAAATGGCCTGGTATTTCCAGGCCTCGCCCCACGACACTCATGACTGGGACGCTGCCTGCGACATGGTCCTGATCGACGGTGTGATCGACGGCAAACCGCGCAAACTTCTCGCGCATGCCAGCCGCAACGGATATTTCTTCGTTCTCGACCGAACCAACGGGAAGAGCATCGTCAGCGCTCCGTTCGTCGATACGCTCAATTGGTCAAAGGGACTGGACCAGCGCGGACAGCCGATTCCCGATCCGGCCAAGGAACCGTCCCTGGGAGGTAGCTTGGCTTGGCCCAATGCCGGCAGCGCGACCAACTGGCCGCCGCCGAGCTTCAGCCCCCTGACCGGGCTGTTCTACGTCGGCACCGAAGAAGGCTATGGCGTTTTCTATTTGTCCGACACCGATGATCACCCTCAGGGCTACGGCGGAATCGAAAGCGCCCTTGGCACAATTTCGGGTTCCATCAAAGCGCTCGACTACAAAACTGGCAAAGTCGTGTGGCGGCACGTCTGGCCCGGCGGGGGCGGTGCGGTGGGAATGCTCTCGACCGCGGGGAATCTATTGTTCGTAGGGAATCAGAACAATCTCGTCGCGTTCAATTCCACGACAGGGAAAATTCTGTGGCATGCAGGCTTGCTCGCCGCGCCCAACGCACCGATGACGTTCATGCTCGACGGCAGGCAGCACGTCCTGGTCGCTGCCGGCGACACGATCTATTCCTTCGTGCTGAATCAAACGGCGAAGTAGCGGCGCACCCGAGTCGTCAGAGAACAGCTGAGACCGAAGTGCCGGCGGCGGCAAACACATTCGTCACTTCAGCCCGCGCCAAAGGCAGGAAGTGGCGGACGACGTCCGGGTCAAACTGCGTACCGCTCGCCTCGATTAATCGGCGTTCGGCCTCTTCAAACGGCAAGCCTTTGCGATAAGGCCGGTTCGAAACCATCGCATCGAACGAATCAATCACCGCCACAATGCGTGATCCGATCGGGATCTCATTTCCCTTCAATCCAGCCGGGTATCCCTTGCCGTCGTAGCTTTCGTGGTGATGAAGAATGATCAGGCTGGCGTTCTTCATGCCCGGAACCTGGCGCAGCACGGCCCAACCGTATTCCGGGTGCTTCTTCATCTGGTCGTATTCTTCCGACGTGAGCCGCGCCGGCTTGTTCAAGATCGCGTCCGGAATTCCCACCTTGCCGATGTCGTGCAGCAGAGCGGAAATCTCGATGTCGCCGAGCTCAGATTCCTCCAAGCCCAGTTCGCCCGCCACGTGAAGCGCCCATTCCGCAAGGCGCGTGCTGTGCACGCCCGTGTTCAGATCTTTTAAATCAAGAAGTTGGTTGAAGGCACAAACGACCGAAGTGCGGAGCGCGCTCAGTTGCTCTTCGACCGCCTTGATGCGAAGGGGCGCGGGATACCACTCCGGCGCTTCGGCCACGGCTCCGACATTGGGAAGCCGTCCCGAAGCGCTGGGAAGTTGGATATCGACGCTGGCCATAGCTCTATCCGCTTCGCTCGCGTTCTCAAGGTCTGCTTACGGCAGCAGTCCCTGGATCGGGTTTAGAAAAAACAGCGAGTCGTACACGTCCAGGCGCCCGTAGCCCATGTTCGGGCCAACGTACTTTCCATGCGACAGGCCCCATGATGCTGCCGATGGGCTGATGCCCGGATGCATGTCGAGGATCAGATCCGCGGTGCCGGCCACGAACGGCGAGCTGAACGAGGTGCCCCAGCCCGCAGCGTAGAGGCCGAACGGATAGGTGGTGATAATCGCCTCACCTGGCGCCGCGACAAACACGACCTGGTTGCCGTAATTTGAGAACGACGAGCGCTGGTCTGAATTGCTCGTCGAGGCCACGCCCATGATCGGCTTGATGCCGGCCGGGTAAACAACTTCCATCTGGCCGTCATTGCCCGAAGAAGCGGACATGATCACGTTGTTGCTGCTGGCGTAAGCGATCGCGTTCGACAGCTCGGTCGAATTCTGCGAGAGATCGAAGCTCATGTTGATGACGTTTGCGTTGTTCTGCACGGCGTAGTAAATCGCGTTCAAAATGTCAGACAGATTGCCCGTGCCGTCCGCGTGAAACGCCTTAAGCGGCAGGATCTGCGCGGTCGGTGCAACCAGGTGGATGACACCTGCGACCATGGTGCCGTGGCCGAAGGCCGAATATTGATTGTTCGTGTCAATCATCGCGGCGGTGTGTTGATCAACCATGGCCGCGGTGTGCTGGTTGACGAAAGCCGGCTCGCAGGAATTGCAGGAGGGCGGCGAAGAAAGGGTAATGTCGTTCAATTCGTTGCCACCCGGCTGATTGCGCGTGAAGTCATAGCCGGGAAGCAGAACGCGCTGAAGCGCAGGGTGATTCGGATCAACACCGGTATCGATGTCCGCGACGATTCCCGTGCCGCTGACGTTAAAAGTGTCCTGTGCCTGGTCCAGACGAACGATCTGAACGGCTGTCTGGTTGACGTAACCGTCGGGGAGCGTTGTGCCGTAGTAGCGCACCGGCGTTGCGTCCCACAAACCGTTCGGGGGATTGCCGCTGGTCGAGGAGCTCGATTCGTTTGGCGGAATCACCAGCACCTGGTCGACTTCCGCATCAAGGATACCGGTCACCAGACGAAGAACCCCCGCGAGGAGATTCGCCAGGAGGTTGCCCTGCGGGCGGACCAGGTAAAGTTGGCCGAGGCCGTTGTCGATGTTGCCGACGACCGTGCAACCGTGCAGCAGGCACTGCTGTTTCAGGCCCTGAAGGCCCAAATTAGTGCGGACAATCACGCCCTGCTGGGGCGGAGACAATAGCTGGGAAAGGTTCGATAAAAGGCCGCCAAGCAAACCCTGAGCAGAGGCGGGCGGAGCCCACATTCCGAAGCTCGCGACAAAAAGGGCGGCGATCCAAGCGTGGCGTTTCATGATTGAGGACTGCTCCTTTTCCGTGCCAGTAAAGGTCGTCTCTTCCCATGCCCGGGAGGGTCCTAGTATTTAGGGCACCCTCGCCCCGAACAATGGTACAGACGATCTAATTCAGGCCCAGTACTTCTCAGGCTTTTTTTCTGGTGCTATTTTTGCCTTCCCTCAGGGCCTTCTGTTCTTTATTAGAATCATCCACATACGGGAGCTCCGGAGCCTTTGGCGCAGCCGGTTCGATCAATGAGACCGAAATCTCCTGCCCCTGCGGGAGCATTGCGCGGAGCTCGAGCCTGCCGACCAGATCACACTCGAGTTGAAATTCGCCGTAGTGATTGGTTTCCGAAGCCGCAACCACTTTGTCGGCTCGGTGCAAGGAAACGGGGATCTTTGAGAGAACCTGATCGGGATTGCCCGAATCGAGCACCTGGCCGATGATCGCGACCTTGTCGGAATTGAACTGAGGCTCCAACCGCAGGTCGATCCGGTGATCGCCAATCCCAAACAGCAGCTGGCGCGGCCCTTGGGCGACTGCAGACCGCACACCTGCGAGCGCGGGGGCTCGCAGACTGTCAAACAGAAGCTGCCCGACCAGGGGCACAGTTTCTGTTGCCGCAGCGCGGTGTCCGCCAGCAGCGAACATGGCCTTGGCATACCGAACGGCCCCTTCGGATGGCTCGGCAGTTGACTGGCGCCTCGCGACGACCGAGACGCGCTGCCAAAGGCCCAGCTCTTTAGCGCAGTTCCTGCAACCACCATCTAAATGCTGCTGCATCAACACTTTATCGTTTCCCTTCACCACATCACGTGCAAAATCGGCCCACTGTTCGCTTGTATAGTGTTTCATCTCATTCCCCCTCTTTTCATGTGCGCTGGCCCCTCCCCAGGGGCCAGCCAGAAATACCATCACCACTGTATAAGGGCGGCGAGGGGGTCCAAAAATATAGGCTCGGAGAGATCTTTTTGCCCTCCTTTCTATTCGTTTTTTATTCGCTTTCCTAGGCGGATTTCGAGCCCATAGATCGCTGCCGGGGCGTCGATCCGGTCGAGGTCCTGGTTGAGTGATTTCCGGCCTCGAGCAGGCCTAATTCGCCGCCTCGGGCACTTTTTCAACCCAAGGAGGCTATGCGAAAACCTTGCCGGTGAGAGTGAATGGGGCCCAATAGTAAGGATGAGGGTATCGACTGCGGACATCGCGAACTGCGGTCTGAAAAGCTGTTGCGCGGTCCGATGCCTTGGGGAGATTTCGATACAGCGACGCCATGAATTCCGAGGTGCTCGCGTCGTGAACGTCCCAGAGCGTCAAGAGCAGAGATTGCGCGCCGGCGTAGAAAAGCCCGCGAGTGAGCCCGAGCAACTCGTCTCCGGCCGTTATGACGTTCAGTCCCGTGGCGCAGCCGCTCAAGGTGACCAGTTCCGCGTTCAGCTTGAGTTGATACAGATCGTAGAGGTTCAGGTAGGAACTGCCGAGACGGATCCCGGAAAACATCGGATTGTCCTGCCGAAAAAACCCATGCGTGGCGATGTGGATGAGGCGATAGTTGATGCCGGTTGCCCGGATCGCTTCATCGCCGGGCTCGGCGCCCATCACCAGGCGAGACTGCGGCAGAATCGCGGAGACGGCGCGAACTTCATCCTCGATCAGGGGCGCGCGCTCATCGGGAACGCCGATGATCAGGGCCGGTTCGGAAGCCGACGATTTCTTGCGGTGGCAAAGCGAATAGATGCCTGCGCTGGGCGCGTAAGAAACGGCAAATCGATCGATCAGATATTTCTCGCCGTCAAAGAGCGCGTGGAACGGGACCGAATGCAAAAGCCCGTGCGGAACAACGATCAGGTGGCTCGCCGGAATGTAATCGCAGATTGGCGCGATCAGTTCGCGATAAAGATCCAGAAGGTGCGCGCGGGAAGCGCGGAAGAGCGTCTCGTGAAAGGAGTTGACGTAGGCAGGCCCGAGCGCGAACTTGGAAAATTGAAACCGCAACAGCCTAACCAGGTTTGTGATGCGCGAGACAGGCGTGATGGGAACGATCTTGAGCTCGCGGCGGGTAAGTACGGCGGCAACGAACTGTTCGCGCACCGCGAAATATTCGACGATGGCGGCATGGTCGGGCAGAGACTCGCGAATATTTTCAAGCGAAGGCAGGCCGCCGGCCGATTCGGCGCCCGGCGACGATTCCGATGAGCGCAACTCGCGCAGCACGCGGACAAGATCGTTTTCGCGGCTGACCGCTTCTTTCTGCAAACCCTCTATACGTTCCGGAGACGGCTGCTCGGCGCTCAATTGTTCGAGTTCGATGCGGCGGTAATACCAGTTCAGCTCTTCGCGCATCTCGCGGATACGCCGGACCAGACCACTTTGGCCTTCTTCCACTGCGGCAAACGAAGCACCGGGATGTAGCAACAGCTCGGCAAGGCTGCGCGACTTGGCCAGCTCGATGTAAGCCAGTGACTCCTCGGCGGCGCCTGCTCGGGAAGAATCGCTCAGGCAGAGCTCCACGAGACATTCGTAGACCTCGAGCCTGTTTTTCATGAACGAAATTTTCAGCTCTTCGCCGCGCAGGCTGCCGCGCAACGTTTCTAGTTCCGTGCGTGCCGCCTGATAAGACGCATAGGCAGCGGCCGGGTCGCCCGACGCCTGCTGTATCTGGCCCATCAAGAAATGTGCCTGATATCGCAAAACGGGCGATTCAAGGCCCGCCACGCGCTTGATTGCACGCGCGCATTCTTCGCGCGCGGCAAGCAGATCGTCTGTACGCATGGCAATTCGCGCGAGCAGCAAGTGGCAGAGCGCCGCTTTGCCGTGCAGAACCGATGTTTCGAAAAACGCCTCGCTGCGGCGGGCCAGCCGGCGCGACTCAAAGAGGCGGCCTTCATCGTAAAGAACGACCGCCTGATAGAGATCGATCAGCGAAGGCCAAACCAGATTCTTTTCGCGCGAGAGGATTTCGCGGGCTTTCCCGAAAAGATCGAGCGCTCCGAGCGCCTTGCCGAGCTGACTGGAGGCCATCGCTTCATTCGCGAGGCATTTGGCCTCTTCGTAGCCCATGCCGAGCTTCTGGAAACGCTCATAACCTTCGTGTGCGATCTGGCGCGCTTCCTCGCTCATATTCAGTTCCAGATAAATCTCGGAAAGATCAAGGAAGCAGAGGGCGTAGATGTGCGCATCGCCGTTTTTCTCCGATTCGTCGCGGGCGGCACGCAGCATCTGGATCGCGCGACCATATTCGCCGCGCAGATAATAGAGATAGGCGATGTTGTAATCGCTCTGCGTGACCAGCAGTGACATGCCGTACTTCACGAACATCTCGCGAGCACGCTGATAGGTGGCCACGGCGCGGGGAAAATCGTTGAGCGTGATGAGCGAAACGGCCATGTTGTAAAGCGCGACGGCCAGTCCCTCTGTGTCGCGAAGGGGCGTGAGCATTTCGTGGGCCCGTTCGTAGGCAGCGAGCGCGTCCTCGAAACGGTCCTGGCGGTGATAGAGATTGCCGACGTTGATTTCAACGTGTCCGAGACGCCGGGCGTCGCCGATCGCGCCAAAGATCGCCCGGGCGCCTTCGGCAGCTTCGAGAGCCTGGTCGTATTGGCCGAGCAGAATGTTCGGCTGGATCGAAGAGTTCAGCGTCCGTGCCTGCTCTTCGGCGTTCAGGGTTGCGCGGAAGATTTCGAGTGCGCGCCCGTGGTACTCAAGGGCTTGCGCGTTGTCGCCGATCGTGTAAAGCGCGTTGGCTTTCGCGCGGAACGCGCGAGCGATGGCTTCGCGCTCGTCGGGGAATCTGCCGGCAAGAACAACCGCAGCCTCGGCCAAAGCAAGCGCGTGATTCGGATCGATGCGGAGCCGTTCGCGGGAGGATTCGTTGAGCTGCTGAACGACGGCGGAAGGAAGGTTTTTGTTGCGGGCGAAGAATTCTTCGCGGCCCGCCCCGTCTTTCAGGTTCGCGATCTGTTCAATCAGATCCGCCGAAAGTGGCGGCTCTGCAGCGCGCGAACTCACCGGAATCCCTGCTCGGAAAGAAGTTTGCGCAGCCGGTCGAGACACCGCTGGCGTATGAAGCCGATTGAACCGGTGGCGATGCCGAGCCGTTCGGCGATTTCCTTGTAAGGTCGCGCCGGCTCTTCGAAAAAAAGCATCTCGACCAGATTGCGGCAGCGATCCGGAAGGCCCGTAACCGCCTGGCGCAACTTGTGCTCGTCTTCGGCCTCGCGAACGACACCTTCGGCCGCGGCCGCTACGGGTATGTCAAACGCCTGTTCGGCGTCTTCTCCGGTTTCCATGCGCTGATCGTGGTGCTTTTGGCGCAGGCATTTGTGAGCCGTGACCTGAATGATCCACTTCGGAAGCGCTTTCGGGTTGCGCAGCTTGGGAAGCTGCCGAAGCAGATCGAGACACACGTTCTGAAAAATGTCAGTGCCTTCGTCACGCGAGAGGCCGTATTTGACCGGGATCGAGAAGATCAGGCGCTTGTATTTGTCGACAAGCGCGTTCCAGGCCTCTTCGTTGCCGCGGACGCATTCCTCCACGAGACGCTCATCGGGCCACGCCGCGCGCGATCGATCCTGCGCGGGGGTCTCGGTTTCAACAGATGCGGTGTCCCGAATCATGACTCAGTCACGGTCGCCTGAATCTCCTAACGCAGGTAAAGTTCTTCCACATTCCACAGAACGTAGGGATCGAGAATCGCGGGGCGAAAATTGCCCACGCGGTCACGCGCTGCCACCAAAATATTCGGGCTTGCGAGACAAATCACCGGCAGATTCTGAGAAACGATCTCCTGGACACGATCGTAGAGTTTCTTGCGTTTCGCAAAATCGAGCGTCACTTCCTGCTGCTGCATCAGTTTGTCCATCTCCGCTTCCCACGGAGTCGAAGGCTTTCCCGCGAGATTCCAGAGATGCGTCTCACCGTCCGACACCCAGACATTCATTTCGTTGGTCGGATCAACGTCGCCGCTCGCGATGCCCATAATCGCGGCTTCGTAGTCATAGGTGTTCAAAAGGCGATCCACCATCGCGCGAAATTCGAGCGGAACGACGTGAACGTTCATGCCCAGGTGACCCAGATCGTCCTCGATGATCGCGGCCATTTTGGTGCGCTGGACGTTCGAAGCGTTCGTAACGATGGTGAATTCGACAGGTGTGCCGTGCGGATCGACCAGCGAACCGTCGGCCTTCCACCCGAACCCGGCCGACTTGAGGAGCCCTTTGGCCTGATCAAGCGAGCGCGCCGGATGCGGGATGTCTTGATTGACCCAAAGCTTGTTCCCCGGCGTGACCTGGTCCCAGAGCGGCGTGGCGCGGCCGCTGTAAACAAGTCGAACGATGCCCGCGCGGTCGATGGCGATCGATACGGCCTGGCGGAAACGAAGATCGTTGAACCACGCCTGCTTCGCCGAGATTTCAGGTTTTGCTTTGCCGGAAAGATTGTTCAGGTTGAAGAAAAGAAAGTTGTATTCAAGGCCCGCTCCAAGATCGGCAACGTGATAGCCCTTGGTCGCTTGCTGCTTCTCGAGGACCGCGAAATTTTCCGCGCTGAAGCGGCTGAGAACGTCGGTATCGCCGTCCTCGAAGCGGATCACTTGGGCGTCCTCGTTGGCGACAAAGAGAAATTGGAGTTGGGCGAGATAGGGCAGACGATTTCCGGCCTTATCCTGCTTCCAGTAGAAGGGATTTTTCTCGAGCACGACGCGCTGGCCCGGAACGTATTGCTTCAAACGGAACGGCCCGAGGCCGGCGAACTGATCGGGCGAAGCCGAAACGCTCCACGCCTCAGGAAACTTTCCCTCGCGATAGGCGCCTTCGAGTGAATGGCGCGGCAGAATCGCAAGACCGTCGAAAAGGCGTTCGGCAGCGGCGTAGGGCTCGGTGAGTGAAAAGCGAACGGTGTAGTCGTCCACTTTTTGCACGGCCATGGGTTTGTCGCCGACGACCAGGAGATCGCGCTGCGGCGAGTGAAGTTTTTCATCCAGATAGAGCTCAAAACTGAAAACGACGTCGTCCGCGTTGAACGGCTGGCCATCGGAAAAACGAACGCCGTGGCGCAGATGCACAAGATATTGCTTGCCGTCGGGTGAAATGGCCCATGAAGTTGCGAGCGCCGGCTCCGTCTTGAGCGTTTCGCGGTTGATGTGGATCAGGTCGGCGTTGAGACAGCGGATCACATCGCGCGAGGGATCGTCTTCGGCGAGAACGGGATTGAGCGTCTTGGGTTCCGAGCGCAGCGCGACCGAAAGACCGCCGCCCATCCGGCCGGGAGGCGCGTCTGTGACCGCGAGATCTTCGCTTGTCGGCGGGCCCGAAGCGAACGCCGCCGCGCACACCGACAGCAAGACCGCACAGCAGACCAGGGCTGGGCGCCTCCTGTATCGTGCCTTGCTCATGACTTTACTCTAAACGCAGATATTCAGGTTTTATACAGCGACCGACTTAACACGTTCCTGGACAGCATCGGCAGCGGTGTAATAGGCAAGGAAAAGCGGGACCAGTAGCACGGCCGGGAGGAACATCCACCAGTATGTGGAAAGTACGTAGTACTGCTGCAACGAGGAGAGCAGCGTTCCCCAGCTGGCCATGGGCTCGCCCACGCCGAGGCCGAGAAACGTGAGCGTCACTTCAGCCAGGATATATTGCGGAATCAGCAGGGCGAGTTGCGTGAGGATCACTCCGTTCGCTCCGGGCAAGATGTGTCGCCGGAACAAGTAGCCGTGGGAGGCGCCAAATCCGCGCGCAGCCGTGACGAAGTCGCGCTCCTTGGCGCTCAGTACCACCCCACGAATGAGGCGCGCCGGGCGTGCCCAGCCGACCAGTCCAACGACAGCTACCAGGAGAAGGAAGACTTGCGCCTGCGAGACGTGCAGCGGGAGCGCCGCACGCACGGCAAAGAGAAGATAGAGCCAGGGGAGCGCCAGGAAGAGTTCGCCACCGCGCATCAGCAGATCGTCCAACCATCCTCCGAAATAGCCCGCTGCTCCACCGATAACGATGCCGAGCGAGACCGAAAGCAACGCAGCGAGAGTCCCCGCAAGAAGCGAGAGTTGGCCGCCGAACAGGAAGCGCGAGAACTGGTCGCGGCCAAGCGAATCGGTGCCCATCAGAAAGATGCGGCCGGGATCGTCGACGCCGAACAGATGCGTATCAAGCGTGAAGACGCCCAGAACTTTGTAGGACGTGCCCTTGACGAAGAAATGGACGGGATATTCGGCGCCAGGATCGACGATGTAGCCGGCGGGATTCGCGGGGTCGTCGGCGAACGCGCGGACGAACGGGCGGGCGTGCCAGCGGCCTTGAGCGTCTTCGAAATGGACGGCGGTCGGCGGCGCAAACGGGAGATCGCGGTCTTGCGCCGCGAAATCGTAGGGCGCAAAGAAACCCGCAAAAAGCACGGCGCCGTGAAACACTGCGAGCAGAGACACGGCGAACGCAAGTTTCGGTTTGGCGAATTCAAGAAGGCGGCTCATCGCGGCTATTCCCGTCTGATCCGCGGGTCGGCCGCATAAAGCAAAATGTCTGAAACCAGAATGCCGAGTACGAGAAATACCGCCGATAGCAGGACCGTCGCGACAACGACGTAGACGTCGCGCGAAAGTGTCGCTTCAATGAGCAGCGGGCCGAGGCCCGGCCAGCTGAGAACGACTTCGGCGATGAGCGACGCGCTGAGCATTGTGGCGATCGAAAAGCCGAACAGAGAAATCAGCGGATTTGCGGCGACCGGAAGGGCGTAACAGAACAGCCGGCGCTTCTGCGAAATCCCGTGGCCGCGCGCGGCGCGGAGAAAGGGGGAATCGAGCACGTCGATCATCGCCGAACGGACGTGGCGGATCAGTACAGGCAGAGAGGCGAGCGCAAGCCCGGTGGCCGGCAGGACCAGATGCGTCGCGAGGTCCTTCAAGCGCGGCCAAAGAGCGGCGCTCGCGGCAAGGTCAGAAGAGAACATCCCTCCCCCGGGAAACCAGCCTGTACGCACGGCAAACAACAGTAGGCAGAGAAACAGCAGCAAGTCCGGGATCGTGAGCAGCGTGGACGTGGCGACGCCCACGGCGCGCGCCAGCAGGCTGCGACGATTTGTCGCTGTCCAAACGCCGAGAGGAATCGCAAGCAGCCAGGCAAGCATTGTGGCCGTACCGGTCAGCACCAGCGTGTTGCG
>DATMLZ010000117.1:0-16140 GCA_035569955.1 Candidatus Acidiferrum sp. | reverse complement strand
CCGAAACGCTCAACCGCAAGGCGCATGGTGCGCTCGGCAGCAGCGAAGTATCGCGAATCGAGCGTCGATTCGAAGGCGTCAAGAAGCGCAGCGGCGCCAAAGACTTGATCGTCGAGCGAGCCTTCCAGGCGCGGGCCGCCGGCACGATGCTGGAAGCCGCGGGACGGGTCCCATGCTTCGGCGAGAAGCCGGTCGAGAGTCTTGAGTGCAAAGGCGCGGCAATCTTGGCGGCCGAGAATGTTGGCCGCTTCCAGATAAGCCGAGACGAACATGGCGTTCCAAGCGATATAGAGTGTTTGATCGATCGTCGGAATGGGACGGCGTTCGCGACGCGCCGCAAGCAACTTGGCTTTCGACCCTGCAATGATGCGCGTTACTTCATCTTCTGAAAGTTTCAGTTTCCGCGAGATTCCCTGCACGGTTTCGGCCACCCACAAGACGTTTTTGGCGGGATTCTGGTGCATCTCGCCGTGTTCTGCCACGTCGTAGTAAAGCTCCATGACGCGCGACTGGTCCGAAGAGAGCACGGCCCGCAACTCGGCCAGTGTCCACGTGAAATAATCACCGTCATCGTCGAGCGTTTGATCGGCGTCCTGGCTGGCGTAGAAACCTCCGCGCTGTTGGTCAGAGAGCACGCCATTGACCCAGAAAATGATGTCTTCGGCGACCGCGCGATAGTGGGGCAGTCCGAGCGACTGAAAACCGTGGAGATAGTTTTTCAGAAGCTCCGAGTTGTCGTACGACATTTTCTCAAAGTGCGGGACGCACCAGCGTTCATCGACCGAATAGCGGTGAAAGCCTCCCCCGATCTGGTCGTGGAAGCCGCCCGCTGCCATTCCATCGAGCGTTTTTTCGATCACCGGCTGGAGGGCGGCGCCGTCGGGCCATTTTTGGCGCTCAAACAGAAGTTCAATCGTCGACGAGTGGGGGAATTTCGGAGCTTGCCCGAAACCGCCATGCGTCGGGTCAAAAAGTTTGACCGAGGCTTCGACGACGGTTTCGATTACCGAAGGATCGAATTCGCCGCGGGCGCCGTGAAAAACCTCTGCTTTTGCGACCGCTTCTTCGAGCGTCTGCGCCGACTTATCAATTTCCGTCCGGCGCTTTTCGAACGCATCCGCTACGGCGAGGAGCACGCGCTTGAAACCAGGGCGGCCCATGGTGTCTTCGGGAGGAAAGTAGGTGCCTCCAAAAAACGGCTTGCCGTCCGACGTGAGAAACGCAGTGAGCGGCCAGCCGCCCTGCCCGGAGATTGCGCTGATAGCGGATTGGTAGCGCGAGTCGACGTCGGGGCGCTCATCGCGATCCACTTTTACAGGAACATAAAGCTGGTTGATCAGCGCAGCGATTTCCGGATTTTCGTAGCTTTCGCGGTCGATGACGTGGCACCAGTGGCACCACACGGCGCCGATATCGAGCAGGACTGGTTTTTGCTCTGCGCGCGCTCTTGCAAAGGCCTCTTCGCCCCATTCGTGCCAGTCGATCGGCTGATGCGAGGCCGAGCGAAGATAAGGGCTTGCGGAATTTTTGAGGCGGTTTTCAGTGGAAGAAGTCATGATGAGGATACCCCGAGTGTGTCGAGATTCGAACGGGCGTCTGCGATGAACGCTAAGAGCTTAGGAGCGATTCGAAATCCAGCCAACTCTTCGGTCGCCCGCGACTTGTGTCTTGGTTTTCTTGCGCCGAATCATTTTGCGGCGCGCATTCGACCGCTTCCACGGTATCACGCGATGCAAATCTGACGGCCCGTGCTGAGTTTCAAAGAGATTGAAGATACCAACCTGCGGGCGGTTTCGAATCGACACCGGAGTTGGGATTAGAGCGGCAAATTCGAATTGAAGTTATGGAAGAGATTGCTGCAGAACGCGGAGCGCGTTGCCGCCCATGATGAGGTTTATCTCGGTTTCCGAAAAACCCTCTTCAGCGAGTGCCTCGGTGATTTCCGGAAGGCCGGTTGTGTCGAATGGCATCGTTGTCGAACCATCAAAATCTGAGCCGAGTGCGGCACTCCCGATGCCGGCAACATCGACGACGTGGCGAATGGCTTTGACGATAGCCCGCGCGTCCGAACCGCAGATCGCCGTATCCCAATATCCGATCGCGATTACGCCGCCAGTCATGGCTACAGCATGAATTTCGGCGTCAGACAAATTCCGGCCGTTGTTGCACACCGTCTTGACGCCTGTATGGGAAACGATCACAGGCCGAGTAGCAATGGCGGTGACGTCTGCAATCGTCGCGCTCGAGGCATGAGCGAGATCGACGAGAATGTGTTTCGCCTCCATGGCTCTGACGACTTCCCGGCCGTGATCTGTGAGACCATACCTGGCGATGCCAGTTGATGAGCCGGCAAGCTCGTCATCGAAGAAATGCGTGAGCGATATGATGCGGAATCCGGCGTCATAGAGTGTGTCGAGCTTACTGGCATCGCCTCGCAACGGCTGCGCGCCTTCGAGCATAAGAATTCCGCCAACCACTCGGCGATCCTGCCTGTGCCGAGCCAAGACGTCCGTGAGATCGCTCGACGTTTTTATCAAAACGAGTTGGCCCTGTGATTTGTCGGCCATTTGCTGAAGACGACTGGCCTGATAGAGGGCTCGATTCAACAGATTTGTCCAGGTGTAAGGAGGCCATGCTTCGGCAAGCGCGAGATAAGTGATGCGGTCAGTGTCAGCCCCATTTTGATTCAGATTCAAGCCCCTCGGAACCTGGGTGACTACACCGAACACTTGAACCGAGACATTGGCCTGCTGAAGGCGAGGGACGTCCACGTGGCCTAGGTCCGATCGGTGTAGAAGATTTCTGCCCCAAAGCAAGCTATCTGCATGCAAATCCACGATCGCGAGCTTTTGATGCAGGTCACCGGCTGCGTGCGAAACGGTTGGTTCCATGCGCGGCACAATACGGTTGAAGCGTGATTCGACGGCGCGAGGCAAAATCCAGACAATGACCACGGCGCCGACGAGCGCAGTCGTGGCGGCGATCCAGAATCGCTTTTTCATCGGGTTGCTCGGAATGATATCGCGCGAACGGGTCGAGGCAAAGACTCGCCTGTCGCGGGCTACTCAGAGACACGGCGGCTGCGCCATCTCCCTCGAAAAGTGACGCAATCGTTCTACACAGCTGATTCGGCAGGACCCTACTGAATGGGATTTTGGTAGTCGGCGTCGCGGGGGTCGATGGGTTTACGGCCAGCGAAGCCTTCGTCCTGGCGATGGTAGAAACGGATGCGGTCCTCGCCGAGTTTCCAGCAGAGGTACACATCTTGATTGTCGATGCGGGCGGGAAAATCGAGCAGGCCGATATCGAGGTCTTTCACCACGCAGCCGGTCGATTGAATGCGATCAAGTGCGGTTTCGATCGCCTCCTGCAGGCGATTGCGTTCGATGCGGAGTTTCGCGATGCGTTCGTAGGGAACCTGCATGCCGCCAGAGCGCTGAATGCGTTCTGCAAGGCCGCCCAGCTGCTCGTCATAGCCGGAAAGCTTGCGCCGCGTTTCCATCGCTTCGATGAGGATCGGCTCAAGCTCGACGCGAAGCCGTTCGGCTTCGGTGAGCGAGAAAATTTTGCCTTCGTCTTCCGACATCTGGATGAGCTCCAAAGCTCGCGCTGACAACGACAGATTACAGTCCCGGGATGGATAAGACTACACACAAAAAAGCCACACGCAGCAAGCGGCGCCCCTGCGATCAGAAACAGCCAAGTTCAGCCGCCGATGAAGACCATGGAACGCGCGGGCGGGACGAAATCGGGTTCGTTGATGCGATGGCCTCTTTCCTTTTGCGCGATGATGGAGCGAATCTGGTTTGCGATTTCATCGTCAGTGGCGCCGCCGTGCAGCAGAAATTTCAAGTCGTGATCTTCCTTGCTGAACAGGCAGGTACGCAATTTGCCGTCGGCCGTGAGGCGAATGCGTGAGCAGAATCCGCAGAATGGCTGCGAGACCGGCGCGACAAGCCCGATTTCACCGCGTCCGTCGGCGAAGCGATAGCGGCGAGCCGTCTCGCTCCTCTCGTGAGGGACAGGCTCAAGCGGCCATCTGGCCGAGATGCGCTGATGAATTTCGGCGGCGGTGACCACGCGATCACGCGTCCATGTGTGGCCGGCATCGAGCGGCATGAATTCGATGAAGCGCATGGTGAGATTGAGATCGCGTGCGAATTGGGCGAAATCCTCGATTTCATCGTCATTGAGGCCGCGTACGAGAACCGCATTCACTTTGACGGGCCGGAGACGGGAACCTTGCGCAGCTTCGATGCTCGCGATCACCTGTTCAAAGGTTTTTGTGCGGGTAATCGCTTCGAAGCGCTCCTGCCTGAGCGAGTCGAGGCTGATGTTGATGCGATCGAGGCCGGCCGCGATGAGGTTATCGAGCCGTTCGGCAAGCGTGTAGCCGTTGGTGGTGAGCGAGAGGTCGCCGACGCCGAGAGCTTTCAGGCGCGCGAGAAATTCGGCGACGCCCGGACGAACGAGCGGTTCGCCGCCCGTAACGCGCACCTTGCGAATACCAAGGCCGACCAGAATGCGGACCACGCGCTCGTATTCGTCAAACGAGAGGCGTTCGGCGCCGGGGACGTCCGTTTCACCGGACCGGCAGTAGACGCAGCGGAAATTGCAGCGGTCGGTGATGGAGACGCGTAAATCGGTGATGGGTCGGCCGAAATTGTCTGTGAGCGGCATCGTGAAATTCAACGGCTTCGCTATGGGGCTAGTCTACGCTCCGGGCCGAGGACGAGCAAACGCGTCCGCCCCGATTACCCGCGGCAAAGGCGCCCCGATGGAGCCAGCAATTCTTAGGGGGATCGCAGTGTCCAGATGCCCGATCGCCCGCAATCATTTGTAACTACGCGCGGCCGCGGCTGAGATTGCGGATTTCTTTGCGGTAGTCCGGAGCATAGATTTCGACGGTGCGGCACATCTCGTAGAGGCGCGAACGGATGCGTTTGCCGACGCGGTCGGTGAGCGAGTCTTCGATCGCGGGCGCGCGCATCCCGGCGATGCGCGGTGCCGAAGGGCTGTTTGCGACCGAATCGGCGTCGAGATAATTCGTCGTGAGGAGCGTGACGCGCTTCTCGTTGTAGCGCGAGTTGAGGATGTGGCCGACCGTTTCGAGCGCCCAAGGCGAGGGCTTGTTCGAGCCGACGTCGTCGAGGACGAGAACTTCTGTTTTCAGCACGGGTTCAAGGACGCCCATCTCCGTGGATTGGCTTTCCGCGTTGTAACTATCCTGAATTTCCTTGAGGAGCTCGCGGTAATCGTAAAGAAGACCGCTGTGTCCCCGAACGACGATCTCTTTCAGGGCGGCGACGACCAGGTGCGTCTTGCCGACCCCGCACGGACCCATCAGCAAAAGGCCCTGCTCGTTTTGCATTTCGCGCACCGGAGAAAATTCCTGCGCAAATCGCTCGACGACGAGTTTGGCCTGCGCGAGGCTGCGATTCCAGGAATCCAGGTCGGAGCGCGAAGGGCCCTCGATTTCGTTGTCTGTCTCGTAATTTTCGAAATCGCAGTGGCGATAGCGTTCAGGGACTCGGGCTTTTGCCATGGCGCGCTCGGTGCGGTCGCCGAACGTGCAATCACAAGGGACCGCGACAACCGCCTTTTGCGCAGACGAGGGCGCTCCGTTGCCGGAGGCCGACGCAGCCAAGGCTTCTTCGGTGCGTTCGATGGTCTTCCAGCCGCTGCCGCCGCATTGAGGACAATCTGCCCGTGCCATGTTGGAAGAATAGTTGCAGCGAGCGGGGAGCGCAAGGCGATCGGGCTGTGAAAAAACGGCGGGACTTGTGGAAAGTAAACCAAGACCGGTCCTTCACAGGATGACCATATTCCAGCTGGCGTCGCGCGACACAGCGTGATCCGCGAGGAGAGCGTAGAGAAGGATTATTCGACAGGTCCGCGACCCCGACAGGTCGTTCGATCGCCGCGGTCTCCGAGGATGACAACCGCTTTCGGGAGTGTCACTTTACCACGCGAATCGCGGGACGCGGCGCGGTGCGGACGATGGCGTTGCGCGAGCGGCGGTCGTCAGGCGCGTGAAAACTCTGCGCCACTTCGCTGCGCACGAATTTGATAAAGGCCTCCATTTGCGACTGCATGTCCGCCATTTTGTCACGCATGTTCAGAATGATTTCGATGCCCGCCAGATTGACGCCGAGCTCGCGCGTGAGATTCAGGATCACCTCGAGACGTTCGAGGTCCTGATCGGTGTAAAGACGCGTATTGCCCTGCGAGCGCGAAGGCGTGAGAAGGCCGACGCGTTCGTAGAGGCGCAGCGTCTGGGGGTGAAGTTTGTAGAGTTCGGCGACGGCGCTGATCATGTAGCCGGCCTTGGCTCTTTTTCGGGTTCGAGCAGCAACCATGTTACGTCTCCAAATTCTGCTTATAAGGCAGCGCGGGTGAAAATATCGCCGCGCGGATCTTCAGGTTCGAGGCTGGCAAGCTCCTTGAGCAATGTGCGCACGCGCTCGTCTTCCGGTTTCGGCACGACGACCTGGACTTCGACTATCTGATCGCCGCGCTTGCCCTGATGCCGCGCCGATGGAGCGCCCTTTTCGCGCAGGCGAAGCTTCGTGCCGCTGTTGGTGCCGGGCGGAATACGCACCTGCGAGCGGCCGTCGATCGTTGGTACTTCGACTTTCGCGCCGAGCGAAGCTTCGCTGATCGTGATCGGCACGACCGTGTAGAGATCGTCGCCGCGGCGATCGAAAAACGGATGCGGCTCGACGTTCATGATGATGTAGAGATCGCCCGGAGGACCGCCTTGCACTCCGGCATTGCCGCGCCCCGCCACACGGACGCGCGAACCGGTCTGCGCTCCGGGAGGAATGCGCACGTCGAGCGTATCGACGCGCTGCACGCGGCCTTCGCCGCCGCAATTATGGCAGATCGTGCGAAGCTTGCCGCTGCCTCCGCAACGCGAGCAAGTAACCTGAAAGCGCATCTTGCCGCTTGTTTGCGTGACGCGGCCGGTGCCACCGCAAGTCGGACACGTTTTCTCTTCGCCGGGCTCGTAACCGGCGCCGTGGCAGACATTGCACACGTCGAGGCGCGTGAAGCTGAGCTTCTTCACAGTGCCGCGCATCGCTTCGGCAAACGAAATGTCGATCTGATATTCAAGATCGGTGCCGGGCTCGTGTTCGCGGACCGGCTGCTGGGCTGCACTCGCTCCGCGGAAGAACTGGCTGAACAGATCGCGGAAACTGCCCGATCCGCTCTGGCCGCCCGCGCCTCCGCCAAAATCAAAGCCGCCGAAATCAAAATGAATGTCTTCGGGCGAAACGTTGCCGTAGCCGCCGCCCGGAGGCGGCACACCGCCCGAACCGGGAACGTTGAAGCCAAATTGGTCGTACACCTGGCGCTTCTTCGTGTCCGAAAGAGCGTCGTAGGCTTCCTGGATCTGCTTGAACTTTTCTTCGGCGGTTTTGTCGCCGGGATTCAGGTCAGGATGATATTTGCGCGCAAGCTTCCGATAGGCCGCGCGGATTTCCTTGGCGCTCGCCTTGCGAGCTACGCCCAGGAGTTCGTAATAGTCGGTTTTTGTAGTTGTAGCCATATGGCGTTAGCTGACCGCTCTCATATTCGAGAGTCGTGTATCAAAATAATTCGTGCCATCGTGCAGAGGGGCAGGCCGCGACGGACCTGCCCCCCGTTCTTGATTCCCGAGCGACTCCGAGCGCAGTCGCCCAAAGACCGGTCAACTGCGTCGACCGACTTTGCCGGCGCGCTTGGCTCGTCGCGAAGCGAAAAACGAGTCAGTTTGGCCGCTTCGATTCGTCGACGTCGACAAATTCAGCGTCCACGACATCGCCTTGTCCGCCAGGCTGTTGCTGACCGCCGGCTTCGGGGCCACCAGCGCCGCCACTCGGTCCCGCGTTGCCAGCGGCGGCAGCTCCGGCCGCTTGTTGCGCCTTGTAAAGCGTTTCGGCGATCCGGTGCGAAGCCTTCGTCAGGCCTTCGAGCGCTGCGTTGAGCTTTTCGAGGTTGCCCTCATTGAGCGAACGGCGCGCTTCCTCGACAGCTTCCTCGGCCGCTTTCGCGTCCGCGTCTGAAAGCTTCTCGCGGTTTTCCTTAATCAGCTTCTCGGTCTGGTAGACCATGTTGTCCAGCTTGTTGCGCGCTTCGACTTCCGAGACGCGCTTCTTATCCTCGGACGCGTGGGCCTCAGCTTCCTTCGCCAAGCGGTCCGCCTCGTCCTTGGTCAAACTGGTCGACGAACTGATCGTAATCTTCTGTTCTTTGTTGGTCGCCTTGTCCTTGGCCGACACATTCAGGATGCCGTTCGCATCGATATCGAACGTCACCTCGACTTGAGGCAAACCGCGCGGAGCCGGCGGAATTCCGATCAACTGGAATTTGCCGAGCGTGCGATTGCCGTCTGCCATCGGGCGCTCGCCCTGGAGGACGTGGATTTCGACCGAAGTCTGGTTGTCGGCAGCCGTGGAAAAGACTTCCGACTTGCGGGTCGGGATGGTGGTGTTTCGCGGGATGAGCACGGTCATGACGCCACCATAGGTTTCAACGCCGAGCGAAAGCGGTGTCACGTCCAGGAGAAGGATGTCCTTCACTTCGCCCGCGAGCACGCCACCTTGAATTGCGGCACCGACTGCGACGACTTCGTCCGGGTTCACACCCTTGTGACCTTCGCGACCGAACAGATCCTTCACCAGCTGCTGGATCATGGGCATGCGCGTTTGTCCGCCAACGAGAACGACTTCGTTGATCTTGCTGGCATCGACGCCCGCGTCCTTCATGCATTGCTTGCAAGGCTCGATCGAGCGCTTGACGATGTCCTCGACCATCGCTTCGAGGCGCGAGCGGGTGAGCTTCTTCACCAGGTGCTTCGGACCGGTCGCGTCGGCCGTGATGAACGGCAGATTGATCTCGGTCTCCATCGTGGTGGAAAGCTCGATCTTGGCGCGCTCGGCCGCGTCACGCAGGCGCTGCAGCGCCATTTCGTTGCCCTTGCCCTTGAGGTCGAGGCCTTCATCGCGCTTGAATTCCTCGATCAACCAGTCAACAAGCCGCTGATCGATGTTGTCACCGCCCAAGTGAGTGTCGCCGTTGGTGGCTTTCACTTCGATCACGCCTTCACCGACTTCGAGGATCGAGATATCAAACGTGCCGCCGCCAAAGTCGTAGACGGCGATCGTTTCTTCCTTCTTTTTGTCGAGACCGTAGGCGAGAGCAGCCGCCGTGGGCTCGTTGATGATGCGCTTCACATCGAGACCGGCGATTTTGCCGGCGTCTTTGGTGGCCTGGCGCTGCGCATCGTTGAAGTACGCAGGCACGGTGATGACCGCTTCAGTGACCTTTTCACCGAGAAAGTCTTCGGCCGCTGTCTTCAACTTCTGCAAAATCATCGCCGAGATCTCGGGCGGGGTATATTCTTTACCCTGCGCGAATACGGCTACGTGCTCCCCCTGCTTCACTACCTTGTAGGGGACCATCTTCATCTCTTCATTGACTTCCTCAAAGCGCCGACCCATGAAGCGCTTAATCGAGTAAATCGTGTTTTCCGGGTTGGTAATGGCCTGCCGTTTGGCCACCTGACCCACAAGGCGCTCGCCGCTCTTGGTGATACCCACAACCGAGGGCGTGGTGCGCGCGCCTTCCTGGTTAGGGATCACAGCGGGCTCGCCGCCCTGCATAACGGCAACAACCGAGTTGGTCGTGCCCAAATCAATCCCAATAATCTTACTCATCGTGTAGCTCCTAAATGACGAACGGCGCAAGGCCTGGTTCGTATCCTCAGCACGGAGAACATAATACACATTGAGTGTATCATTGTCAAGTTTCCTGTATATGCTTAATATAGCATTGCGTTTCAAGAACTTACGGGCTCCCAACGAGCGTGGCAGGTTGAGGGGCTTCGCTCGAGCCTTATTGGGGGGGTGCGGCTGCTGTCTCAGGGCAAAGGCCGGAGCAGGAACCGCATCCAAGTCTGCAGAACAGAGTCTTTCAAGCAAACAGGGTGTTGGCAAAACGACAAGGTCGCCGAAATGGCACGCCAAGTCGTGTGGTACATTTCGCGCTACAATGCGTCTGTTTGTAGAGAAACCACAGAGGCATCGATGAAGCGGCTCTCTTGTTCGGCAAAGCACAGACCGGGTGTCGGCGCGCTGGTTAGATCGGCCTTGCTCTTGGGCCTGTTTGCCGCTGCGACGCTAACGGCGACATCACAATCCGCATCGACCGGCGCTACGACGCACAAGGTTGCCAGCCGTCCGGTGACGACCGAGCTTGCGACGCCGGTAAAGACATACGGATCGCCGAACGCTCCGATCCGGATGGAAGTCTTCACCGATTATCAATGTCCCGGCTGCCGTGCACTGTTTGATCAGGCGTTGCGCTCGATGATTGCAGAGTACGTTTCGTCGGGCAAAGTCTACCTGGTTCATCACGATTTTCCGCTCATCCGGCACCAGTATTCGGGGCAGGCCGCGCGCTGGGCCGATGCAGCGGCTTCGGTCGGCGAGTTTGCGGCCGTCGAGCCTGCGCTTTACGACAATCAGGATGCCTGGGGAGCCGACGGCAATATTGCGAAATATGTGGCGCAGTCGATGCCGCCAGCCGACTTCCAGCGCGTCGAAGCCATCATGAAGAGTTGTGCGATGCCGGCGCCGCAAGCGGTCCCCGGAGCCGATCCGATGGCCAAGGTCGCGCGCGGATGCCCGGTTGATTCCTATATCGCGCAGGACATTCACACCGGAAATGGTCTTCCGGTCGACGGAACGCCGACCTACATTATTTATTACAAAGGCCAGAAGCTGCCGGTGGGTTCGGATATAGTGTCGTGGCCAATTCTGAAGCAATTTTTTGACTCGCTGCTCAAGAGCTAGCGAGACGGAGAGACAATTTTGAACGCAGACGCGAATCGGGGATTTTCGGGGGGCGGCCAGTTCGGGCGCGCAAGCCAAGTCTTTGTCGCGCTTGCTCTAGCGGGCCTCCTGGTTACAGGAACGTCCTCGGCGCGGCCGCCGCAAGCCACGGCAAAGAGCACGGTTGTAGCGCACAAAGCGCCGCCGACCAAAGCGACGATCGCAACCACAGCGCCAACCAAGACTTACGGCTCGCCGAACGCGCCCATCAAGCTTGAGATATTTACCGACTATCAGTGCCCGATCTGCCAGGTCTTTTACGAGCAGACGCTGCGCTACATGATCAGCGACTACGTCGCGTCGGGCAAAGTCTATGTCGTGCACCACGATTTCCCGCTGGTGATGCACCAGTATTCGGGCCAGGCGGCGCGTTGGGCAAATGCGGCCGCGACGGTTGGTGAATTTGAGGCCGTCGAAGCCGCTTTCTACAACAATCAAGCCGCCTGGACTGCGGACGGAAACCTCGCCAAGTATGTCGTGGCGGCTATGCCGAAATCAGATTTCGATCGCGTGCAAGCCATCATGAAAGATTGCACGACGCCGGCGCCGCAGGTCACCACTCCGGGCGCAGATCCCCTGGCCAAAAGCGGCACCAGCTGCCCCGTCGACCAGTACATCGCCAAAGATATTCAGCTTGGCAACCAGGACGGCGTAAACGCGACGCCCACGTTCATCATTTATCACAACGGACAAAAGATCACCCAAAGCTCGGGCAATGTTTCCTGGCCGATTTTGAAGCAATTTTTCGATACGCTGCTGAAATAGGCGACAGGGTTTTTCCTAAACGAAATCATGGACGCTCAATCGCGCGCAAAATCGGGACGAATTCTGCTGATCCTTGGGCGGGTCGCTCTCGGTGTGATCTTCCTGGTGGCCGCATGGTCGAAGCTCAAACCAGTGCTGCCGGGGCAAAGCTGGAGCGTCTCGTCGGTCGAAACGTCGCTCGCGATGTTTGCGATGGGCGTCGATTCCTACCAGATGGTCTCTTCGGGCACGGCGAGTACGATCGCGCACGTTCTTCCGTTTTTTGAGCTGGTGCTGGGTCTGTGGCTGACGAGCGGCATTGGTTTGCGGATTTCTTCGCTGATTTCGACGCTGGCGATTTGCGCGTTCATTTACGCGATGTTTTCGGCTTGGCGACGCGGTCTCACAATCAATTGCGGGTGCTTCGGCCAGGGTGGACCACCGATCGGACCGAAGGAAATGATGCGCGACGGCTTCATCTTCCTGCCCCTATCGATCGCGCTCGTGGTGGGATCGTTTGTGGTTAACCGCAAACCCCAATCCTCTTCCACCGGCGAGGCAATTCCCGTCGCTCAAACCGGCGGGTAGGCTCAAACTCCCCAGCGCGACAACACGATGAGCACGCAATCAACCCAGACTCGGATTCGGGCCCTTGTGATCTTGGATCGAGTCACCGTGGCTTGCATATTTCTGGTTGCGGGATTCGCCAAGATCAAACCGCTCGCAGGTATGCCCTGGTCGATCGCGTCGATAAACCTATCACTTGCGAAATTCGCGATGGGCGTTGATGGCTTTCAGATTCTTCCGCCATGGGCCGTCACAATTGTGGCGCATTTCCTTCCGTTCTTTGAATTGCTGCTCGGAGTCTGACTTCTCAGCGGAGTTATGCTCAAGTTTTCGTCGAGCGCAGCTACGCTTACCATCTGTGTTTTCATGATTGCGATGTTTGCTGTGTACATTCGCGGCGTCCAGACAAAATGCGATTGCGGGTTCGGAGATGAGCCGGTCGGTCCTGCCTCTTTGACACGAGACGGAGTCTTCCTGCTAATGTGCCTGGCTTTGGCGTTGAGCGCCTTCCTGTCGAGAAAACCGTGGAAAGCGGCAAATCCGGCTGCGCTGGTTCGGCAGCGCGCGGGGGTCGCGCCTGTCTAAAGTACGCTTTTCTTTTGCCTGCTTTCCCGGGCACAACTGACAGATACAACCGATTGATTTTCTCCCGACTCTCATATAGTAAGGGTAGGCAGGGAACGGGCCTTCCCAAGGCCCCGAGGTGGCGGACTTGACGGCATTGCAGGTATTAGGGATAGCTCGTCTTCGAACGTTGCGAGCCGCGGGCTCGATTGCCGCGGTATTGCTGCTCGCCGCGCCTTTGGCCTTGGCGGCCGGCGCCAAGAAGAACGATTCATCGACCGCCCCGCTCGTACCGAATCCCAAAGCCGCGTTGATTCTCGACAGCGGATTCCACGATCTTTACATATTGGACTTCGACGGTGCGCGCGCGCAATTCCGCGACTACCAGAAGGAACAGCCTGCCGATCCGGTGGGCAAAGCGGCTGAAGCGGCGACCTACCTTTACGAACAATTCAACGCAAAGGGCGTGCTGACGTCGCAGTTCTTCCTGGATGACAATCGCTTTCTCGGCGGCATCGAGGGCAACAGCTCAAGCAATCACAACATCGCGTTTCTTACGGCTAACCAGGCGGCACGACAAGCGGCGCAGCAGCGATTGAAGGGTAATCCGCGCGATCCGCAGGCGCTTCTCGCGATTACCATGGCCGACGGGATGGAATCAAACTACGACGAGCTCATTGAAAAGAAGCAGCTGACGGCCCTGGGGCTCATGCGGCAGGCCGAGGACGAGGCCAAGACGCTGCTGTCGGTCGATCCCACGGCGAGCGACGCTTACGTGGCGCTCGGGACGAGCAATTACGTGATCGGCTGCCTGCCGGGATACAAGAAGATGTTTTTGTGGTTCGGCGGGATTCACGGCGACAAAGATCGCGGAATGGATCAGCTCGAGACCGCAGCGGTCGAAGGAAACCATCTGAGGCCGTTTGCGAAGATCCTGCTCGCGCTGGCATCCGAGCGCGAGCATCAAGACGCCCGCGCCCATATCTTGCTCGTCGAACTGAACAAAGAGTTTCCGGAAAATCCTCTCTTCGCTCACGAACTGGCGCTGCTCAACGAGCGCCTGCCTAACCTAGTCAGCCTTCGCTAGAGCACAGCGAATTCCTACGCTGCTGTAGCTTTTGCCGCACCCGGCAGACGAACCAACCGCACATCGGTTACCGAAGGCAGACCGAGAATATGCTGCACTACCGATGCTTCGACTTTGCCATCGAGCCCAACCAGCGCTAGAGCGTCTGCCCCGCGCGTGGCTGAACGACGGCCAAGCGTGAAGGTGGCGATGTTGATGCCGAGCGAGCCGAGCGCGGTGCCGATGCGACCGATCACGCCCGGCACGTCGACGTTGCGCGAAAGAAGCAGCGTGCCTTCGAGCGGAGCTTCAAGACCGATGCCGTCGAGCGAAAGAATCCGCGGCGTACCGTCCTGGCCAACCGTGCCTTCGATAGTCAGTTCGCTGCCACCGCCGGAAAGTGTTACTTCGATCGTGTTCGGGAAACCGCGTTCGCGGCGGTGCGAAGTCTCTTCCACCACAACTCCGCGCGACGCGGCCATTTCGGCGGCGTTCACCAGATTGACCTTCTCATCGAGGACGGCGTTGAGAATTCCCGAAAGGATCGCGCTGCGAATCATGTGCGAACCGAGCTCTGCCGGCTCGCCCGCATATCGAACGCGAACCTTGCTCATGCTGCGCCCCGGGGAAGCCTGGGCGACGAATGCGCCGAGACGCTCGCCCAACTCGAGATAGGGTTTGAGGCCCTTGTATTGATCGGCGGAAAGTGACGGCATGTTTACGGCGTTGCGGATCATTCCGTCCGCCAGATAGTCTTTGACCTGCTGCGCGATCGCTGTGCCGACTTCTTCCTGCGCTTCGCGCGTTGAGCCGGCGATGTGGGGGGTTGCGATCACATTGGGCAGACCGATCAGGGGCGAATTTTTCGGCGGCTCGACGGCGAACGTATCCAGGCCCGCACCGGCCAGATGACCCGACTTCAGCGCCTCGGCGAGAGCGGCTTCGTCAATCAGTTCACCGCGCGCGCAGTTGATGATCCACGCGCCCTTTTTCATCTGAGCGATGGCGGCCGCGTTGATCAAATTTTCGGTCGAGGAGCTGAGTGAGGTGTGAAGAGAGACGACGTTCGCCTGCTTCAGCACGTCTTCGAGCGGCAGCAACTCCACCTCGAGCTCGCGGGCGGCCGCCGGGCTGACGTAGGGATCGTGCGCAACGACCTTCATTCCCAAAGCACGCCCGCGGCGAGCCACCTCCATACCGACACGACCAAGTCCCACAAGACCAAGTGTCTTGCCGCGAAGTTCGGTGCCTGACAGCGACGATTTTTCCCAACGACCGGCGTGGGTTGAAGCGGTCGCCTGAGGAACTGAACGCGCAAGTCCAAGCATCAGGGCGAGCGTGTGTTCGGCGACGCTGACGGCGTTCCCGCCGGGCGTGTTCATCACCAGGACGCCGCGGCGCGTGGCGGCTTCAACATCCACGTTGTCGACGCCGACGCCGGCGCGTCCGATCACGCGAAGTTTTTCGGCCTTTTCTAGAAGGCCCGAGTTGACTTTGGTGGCGCTGCGGACGACGAGCGCTTCGGCATCCGCAATGGCGCCGGGCAATTCCGCAGCTGTGGGTGTGAGAACCTCCCATCCTGTTTCACGAAGAAGAGCCAGACCGCGTTCACTGATTTTGTCTGCAACGATGATTTTCATGGCCCCAAAAGGTTAGCGAGCGAACAACGTCCTGTCAATTGCGGATGCGCGTCTGACAGCGTGTGCTATTCTTTGCGCGGAGAAAATCAAGCGAAATGGGCTACCTCGAACGCGTACAAAGCGATCTGACCGCGGCGATGAAGGGGAAGGACGAACTTCGCCTTAGTGTGCTGCGCATGGTGAAAAGCGCGCTGAAGCACAAGGAAATCGAGAAGATGCGGCCGCTCGACGACATGGAGTCGCTGCAAGTGCTGCAAACTCTTGTGAAGCAGCGGCGCGAATCGATCGATCAGTTCACCAAGGGCGGGCGACCAGATTTGGCCGAAAAGGAATCGAAGGAAATCGGGATCATCGAAGCTTATTTGCCGGCCGCGCCGAGCGACGAAGAGGTGCGCCGGGCGATCGAAGACGCGATTGCCGAATCCGGCGCCGATTCTCTGAAGGCGATGGGCGCGGTGGTGAAGGCCGCGCGCGCTCGGCTGGAAGGCAAAACGGTCGACGGCAAGTTGCTGAGCGACCGCATCCGCGAACGGCTGTCGCAGAAATCCTGATTCTCGCCGTCTATCGATTCGCAGTCCCGGCGAGCGCGTTCTGCCTTGCCTGTGCATGGCGCTGATGCTAACGTGCCCTTGGCCCGCGGGGGCGTTCGCGCGCCACATCACGGAGGCGATGCTTGGCCACG